>DASQXV010000055.1:0-9820 GCA_035639595.1 Thermoplasmata archaeon
GACGGTCAAGTTCGCCGTCCACTGGGAAGTCTGGTTTCGCGGGTAAACGGCTACGACCGTATCTCCCTCCTTCACCTCGAGGTATCGGGCGAAGTCCCGCGACAAGGCGATTGTCCTATCGCCCAGCGCCATGGAACCTGCCGGGACGGAATCCCGAACCACCAAAGGAAGGTGGCCCGGATCCACCGCATAGGTCTGGATGGACGGTCGGAACACGGGGTCCGAGGAGGAACCGGTCGTGTTCCGGATGTCATACACGGAGAGGTATCGGTACAGCGCCGCATCGATGACCCCGCCCGTGTCGAGCAGCGCGGCTTGGAGTTCGGTGTAATTGTACGACCGATCGACGTTCAAGTTAAGGCTGAAGTCCCCCGGGATTCCGGCAACGCTGGCGTCGAAGGTGGCCCGCGCCGAGGAGTCGATTGCGATGAATGTTCCGGAGACAAAGGTCACGGCGAGCAACACGCCGAGGATCGACGAGATCGTACGTCTCCGGTTCCGGAGAACATCCGAAATCACAAAGGGCTGGAGGCCCGTGCACTCCCTCCGACGCGCTTCGGAAAGCCCGGCCGCCTATAAGGGAGTTAGGGATGCGTTCGTTCCTTCCCTTCCGTTGCCTGCCGGGCCCAAGAGGAGGTTCCGCCCGGACGGCCCGACCCGAGCTCGCGAAAGCGCGGAGGAGTCCGTGGCGAGCCGCCTTCGAGTTGAACCCGCCGAACGACGGGAGTAACGACATCCACTCGCACGTCGATACCGCTCGACGATGAAGAGCCGCTTCCATTACGCGGGCATCCGGGTCCGAGACCTGCGACGATCCGTGGCCTTCTACTCAAAGGCGTTCGGGATGAAAGTCGACGCACGCGGGACGATGCCGCACGGAGGGAAGTACGTCCAGCTCGTCACCCCCGGGACCCGCATGCGTCTCGAATTGAACTGGTATCCGAGGGGCAGCCGTTTTTACGTCCCCTACCGGCGGGGCGAGGAGATGGACCACCTGGCCTTCGTCGTCGACGACGTCGAGGCGGCGTACCGGTCCCTCCTCCGGCAAGGGGCCAAAGTCGCCGTGGACCCGGCGCACTCCGAGGGGACCGAGGTGTACGTGAAGGATCCCGACGGCATCTGGATTGAGCTCCTAGGCCGGTGAGGCCTCCGGCCCGCCCCGCATGCGGGATTCGGGGACCGATGGGAACCCTTCCCCGTCACTTGAGGGCGAACTCGGACTGGTGCGTCTCCTCCGTCGACCCGCGGTCGATCTTCCAGAGGTCGAAGTCCGGGTCGGACATACACTCGTTCGTCTCTTCCACGGTCGAGCTGGAGCCCGCGTTCGCTATTGAGGTCTGTCGTCTGAGTTCCCGGAGTTTCCGGAGACTATGGCGGAGGGCCCTTGGGCGCGGCCGCGTCCCGCCGTTTCGCCCGGTCCGCCGCGCGAACCCTCGGCAGCCAATCCCCGGTCACCATGTACACGACGCGAAGGCCGATGTTGACGGCATGGTCGGCGATCCGTTCGAAATAGCGGTTCACGAGGAGGTACCGGGCGCCCGTCTCGATGTCGAGCTTCCCCTCCTTCATCCGTTGGACGATGTCCCGGAAGTTCAAGTCGTTCAGCTCGTCCACGGCATCGTCCACTTCGGTGATGTTCCTGACAGAATCGGCGTCGCGATGGACGAACGCGTCGATTGCGGTGTCGACCATCTGGATGGAGCGGTCCGCCATCTCCCGGATCCGGGCCACCCCGGGGTCCATCCGTTGGCCTCGGGCCCCGAATTGCAAGGTGATCTCGCCCATGTCCTTCGCGTACCGCCCGATCCGGTCGAGGTCCGTCGTGATCTTGAGGGACGTCGTGATCGTCCGAAGGTCCCGCGCGACCGGTGCATGCAAGGCGAGCAGGTCGACGCAGGTCCTCTCGATCTCGAGCTGCAGGCCATAGACCTCTTGGTCCAGGGTGAAGACCTCGTGGGCGATCTCCGGATCGACGCGGGTGAGGCCGTCGACCGCCTTGCGGATCGCGAGCTCGCTGAGCTCCGCGAGGGTCAGCATGTTCTCGTTCAGCTTCTGCAAGCCCCGTTCCAGGGCCTTCCGTTCCGCGGCTTCAGGCACTATCCGAACCTCCCGGTGATGTAGCTTTCCGTCAACGACTCACGAGGTCGTTCGAACAGGTCGCGCGTCCGATTCACCTCGATGAGCTTTCCCAGGTACATAAAGGCGGTCGTGTCGGCGACCCGCGCGGCCTGCTGCATGTTGTGCGTCACGATTCCCAAGGTGTAGTCCTTTTTCAGATCGAAAATCAGGTCCTCGATTTTTGCGGTCGCGATCGGGTCGAGGGCCGAGCACGGTTCGTCCATCAGGAGGACGTCGGGTCGGACGGCGAGGGCCCTGGCAATGCAGAGGCGTTGCTGCTGGCCGCCGGACAGGCTTGCGCCGCTTTTCTCCAGGGAATCCTTAACCTCGTCCCACAAAGCCGCCAGTTTGAGGCTCGCGAGGACGGCCTCATCCAGGACCTTCCGGTCCCGCACCCCGTTCAAGCGCAACCCTGCCGCGACGTTATCGTAGATCGACATCGTCGGAAAGGGATTCGGCTTTTGGAACACCATGCCGATGCGTCGGCGGACCCCGACCGCAGGAAGGTCGTAGATGTCCTTTCCATCTAAGAGGACCTTTCCACTGACCCGCGCCTTAGGAATCGTCTCATGCATCCGATTCAGGCATCGAATCAAGGTCGACTTGCCGCAACCCGAGGGGCCGATAATTCCCGTGACGGCGTGCTCTTCGAACTCCAAGCTGATGTCTTGGATGGCGAGCTTTTCCCCATACCACGCTGAGACCTTGTCCACTTGAACCTTCGCGCCCAGGGTCGTCACTTCCTGACGGCTCGAAGGCGAATCGCCGCGCGAGAGGCGATGCTAATTCCCAGCATTATGAGGATCAAGATGAGGGATGCCCCCCATGCCGCTCGGTTGTCGGCGAGTAGGGGGCTGACCGCGAATCGATACACCTGGGTTGGGAGCGCAGCCACGGGCTGGTCGAGCCGGTACAGGAAATCCTGATTCCAGAACGCCGTCATAATGAGCGGAGCGGTCTCTCCTCCAATCCGAGCGATCCCCAGAAGTCCTCCGGTTGCCAGTGCACTCGCGCACGAAGGCAGAACAACTCGCAGGATGGTTCGGTACCGCGGGATTCCTAAAGCAAGCGCGGCCTCTCTCGCCGACGTCGGGACAAGGCGGAGAGCCTCCTCCGAAGTCCGCGCCACGACGGGGATCATGATCGTCGCCAGGGCGAGGACCGCAGTGATGGCGCTGAACACCAACCTTCGGGAGAAGAAGCCCAAAAGCCCCAATTCGAGAACGAAGGAATACGCGAAAATTCCGACCACAACCGAAGGGGTCTGAGTCATGATGTCGACGAAGAAGCGTACAGCCGCACCGAGTCGAGTCTTCCCGAATTCGGACAAATAGATGCCAGTCAGGATCCCGACGGGAAGGGCAATCAAAGCCGTAAGCCCCATGAGGACTAGGGTCCCCTGGATGGAATTGGCAATTCCACCTTGGTAGGAAGGTAGGGTCAGGAAGTCCAAATTGATAGCGGAGGCTCCACGGATCGATGCCTCTAGCAAGATGCTGCCCAATGGAAGGAGGGCGAGTCCAACGCAAACGAGCGTGGCCGCGCCCATGATGAGATCGATCCAGTGTCGTCGAGTATCCCGATCGAACGGGAACTTGAAAAGCAGTTTCATTCGGCCCCCTCTCCGACCCGGAGGAATCGGCCGATCATGAGCCGGGCGACGGCGTTGATCACGAGTGAGACGAGCATCAGGATTAGCCCGAGTTCGATGAGTGCCCCCACCTCTATCGTCGACGCCGCGTCAAGCCAGCGTCCTGCGATTTGACTGGCGATGGTCCTTCCCGGCTGGAACAGGGACGTGAAGAATCCCGGCCCGTTTCCTATGGTCATCGTTACGGCCATCGTTTCACCGACCGCACGCCCGAGTCCCAAGATTGCGGCTCCGAATATGCCCGCGCGGGCGTACCGAAGGACTGCGAGCCGGGTGGTCTCCCATCCCGTTGCCCCGAGGCTGAGTGCAGCCTCCCTCTGGCTGTTGGGGACGGCTAGGAGAGCCTCTCGGGAGACCGCGGAGATCGTCGGAATGACCATGATGGCGAGGATGACTCCCGTGGTGAAGACGTCGGACCCGATGGGGTGCCCTTGGAAGATGGGCAGGAAGCCGAGGACCGATTGGACCCCCGGTTCGATGTAGACACGCATCGCAGGGCCGAGGACGAAAATGCCCCAGAGGCCATAGACTACCGATGGCACCGCGGCGAGGAGCTCCACGACGAAGGTGAGCGGGACCCGGACCCATGCCGGCGCGATTTCGGACAGAAAGATAGCAATCCCAATACTGACCGGTACCGCGAGAAGAAGGGCGAGTGCGGAAGTCACAAGCATGCCGTAAATGAGGGGCGCGGCCCCAAATCGCTGGGCGACGGAATCCCAAACTGTTTCCGTGAGGAAGCCGAATCCGTAGACGCGGATGGATTCTTGCGCTGCGAGGTAGAGAGTCGTCGCTGTCAGGACCAACAGCGCGATGACGGAAAGGCCGACGCCCGTGGAGAGGCCTTGAAAAAGAATGTCTCCGGGAGTGGCCACTAGGCGTTTTCGAGAGCCACCCCAGGAGAAACGAAATGGGTGCATCGAACGTTCAAGAGAGGCGAACCATCCTCAGCTATGTAGGGTTTAGGGTTTGTCCATTGAACGTGATGCTTCGGATCGCGCCTTCGTCCAGGGTCACGATAGGGGCCGGCAATTTCGGGTACACGAGTGCCTCGCTGCGGTCCTGACCTGGGTGTATTGCCCACCAGAGGAAGTCGACGAGGGCTTGGGCCTTGACCTGGTCCATCGTCGGACCCAATGCGTTCAGCTCGTTGTAAACCAGTAGGTAGGTGAAGCTCGCGATGGGATAACTATTCGCTCCCGAGGCATTCAGGATTGAGACGTTGTTCCAGTCGCCCGCGGGACTTGGTGGGGCCGTCAACGACGCTGCCGCCGCAGCGGTGGTCGCCAGGCTCGGTGCTACCCATTGGCCGTCATGGTTCTTGAGCTGGGCGACCTTCATGTTATTCTGGACCGTGTAGGCCAACTCCACATACCCGATTGAGTCAGGCGTGGTCTGGATCTTCCCCGCGACACCCGAATTTCCGAGTCCTTCGATAGCCGTCGGAGAGGTCGCAGGCCAACTGATGGATTTTCCAACGAGAGACGTATTCCACCATTGGTCCGCCAAATGGAGGTAGCTCGTGAACACGAAGGTCGTTCCGCTGCTGTCCTGTCGGTGGACGGTCTGGATCGACCGGTGCGGCAGACTGACGCCTGTGTTGTCTCGCGAAATGTTTGCGTCGTCCCAGAATTGGACTTTGCCTCGGAAAATCTCGGCTACGGTCTCTCCCGTAAGTTTGAGTCCGCTATCAACTGCCTGGACATTATATGCTAACGTGACCGCTCCGACGGTCTCCGGGATGTGAAGAAGACCCGGGGCTGCCGCCCGTTCGCTCGCTTTCAAAGGAGCGTCGGATCCGGCGAAGTCTACCGTCTTCTTGGTAATCGCTGTGATGCCGGCTCCACTCCCGACACAGTTGTAGCTGACCACGACCTGCGAGGGTTTGCCTGCGTAACTAAGGCTGAGATTCGCATAGTCGCTCGTCCACTTGGTTATCAATGGACACGGAAAAGTCGCCCCCGCGCCGAGAATGGAGATCTTCGGCTTCGGACTGAACCATCCCGCGAAGACCGCGACCCCGACCAACGCCACGACGACGGCTACCGCCGCCACCACGATCCAGATGCGCTTGGAGCCGCCCGGCCGTTGCTGGAGGCGCTCCATGTCCTCCGAACTTGCTGTCATTCGTTCACCCACTCCCTCGACCCATATCCTTTCCGGGTTCTCCTTGGGCTCACGGACTTCCCGAACGTCTATGACGGTTCGCCACGGAGTTATCCCTGACAACCGGTGTCGAAGCGAGAACACTATATATTACGGAGTGAATGCTTTTGTCTATATAGGCCCTGGAACGGATGGGAGCGAGGAGAATGGAAGGTCGGAAATTGCAGCTTACGGGGGGGTCCACCTATGTCGTGTCCCTCCCGAAACGATGGGTGACGGACGGCGGGCTCAAGGCCGGGGACACCGTGTTCCTGGAGCCTCAGGGCGACGGGGAAATGATGATTCGGGCCCGGCCCGCGGAGAGGCCTCTCGCGCGTCGTCGCGTGTTCGAGGAGAAGGGGGAGGAGCGCCGGGATCACCTCCTGCGAAAGCTCATCGCCGCGTACATCGCGGGTTTCGGCTTCATCGAGGTTCGCTTCGGGCCGGAGCTCGGCCCCTTCGTCCGGCGCGTCGCGAGGGACTTCAGCCGGATGGTCATCGGTCCGGAGGTCATCGAGGAGTCGAAGAACGTCGTCGTCATCCAGGACCTCTCCGACACCGCCGAACTGAGCGCTGAGAAGTGTCTGCGCCGGATGCATCTGACCGTCCGCGCGATGCATGAGGACGCCCTGGAGGCCCTTCGCGTGCGCGACGAGGCGATGGCGAGGGACGTGATCCAGAGGGACCAGGACGTCGATCGGCTGTACTGGATGGTCGCGAAACAGTACAGCGTCGCGCATTCGCCCGGTGGTTCGGCGTCGAGCCCGGACGGCAAGGGGGAGTTGCACAACTACAGACTCATCGCGAAGCTGTTCGAACGAATCGGCGACCATGCGGAGCGGATCGCCCGCTCGTACCCGGTCTTCGGGGACAAGGGACTGGATCCGCGGATCCTCAAAGAGCTCGATGCGGCGCGGGAGTCGGCGATCGGGATCCTCGACAAGTCGTTCTTCGCCCTCTTGACGGCCGATATCAATTCCGCGAACCAGGCCGTCGATGACATGGATCGTCATCAGAAGCTGATCGATGGCCTTTCCCACCACGTCGCCACGAAGAAAGGCGAGGAGCTCCTGGCCCTCGGGGCGATCGTCGACAGCCTGGGGAGGACCGCCAGCTATGCGGCCGACATCGCGGAACTCGCGATTGATGTGGCCGTCGCCCGATCGGCCAAATCTCAATAGCCCTACGGAATCTCCGTGGCAAGGGTATCTGACCAACCGGGCCGTGAATGGCAAGGGCGATTGTGAGGGTGTGGGAGTGACGGAAGGATACACGGACCTCTCGCCGGACGAGGCGGAGGCGGTCGTCAGCGAATTCGTCGACTCGTTATCAGAAGGACGAATGATCGACGCCTTGAATCTGATTGCGACAGACGCTGTCTTGCAGGACGAGAGCGGGCACGAACAGCGAGGGATCCGGGCGATCGCAAGGTCGCTCCTCCCCTATCGCGAGCCTCATGCGGTCGACCTGGAAAAAATTGAGACCGCCGGGACGGACGTGCGCGTCCTGTTTCGGAGGAAGAAGTCCCGCACACTTCGGGGCTCCTTCTCCGTGTCGCAGGGCCGCATCAGCTCGCTCCGCCTCGAATCCTCGGTCTAGGCCCAAGCCGGCGCCGGGCAGGACAACGCAACCTCGGTGTCGGGGCCGCGGCGCGGCTACCGATGTGGCCGAGGCGATCCTGGCGGAAAGGTAAATGAGGGCCGAGGCTTCCGGGACAGTCTTGGTCGATGCGTCGACCCCTTGGGCGGAGCGTCCGTGGGGCCTTTTGGTCGGAGCCCTGTTCGCCGCCCCAATCGGTGTCCTTTCCGGCTTCACCGGCGTCGGAGGCGGGGAGTACCGGGCGCCTGTCCTCCTCGTCCTCCTCGGCCGAATCCGGTGGGCGATCGCGACGAACCTCTTGATCGGGGTGATCGTCGCGGGGTTCAATGTCCTGCTTCGCCAAGCTTGGACCCTTCCCTGGCAGGTCCTCATCCTCGGGCTCCTGCTCATCCCCGGAGCCCTTCCCGGAGCCTATCTCGGGGCGGCGGTCACGAGTCGAATCTCCCCCGCGTCCCTCAAAGCCGTCCTCGCCGGGATCCTCGTGGTCACGGGCCTCCGTCTCATCCTCTTCGAGGTCCGTGCCGGCGGCGCGGTTCCGCTGAACGCCCTCACGATCTCCCTCGCCCTCGTGCTCGGTTTCGGTTTGGGCGCCGTCTCGGGCCTCCTCGGGGTCGCCGCGGGGGAGTACCGGATCCCGGCCCTAATCCTCCTCTTCGGCGTTTCCCCCGTATTCGCGGGAACCCTGAGCTCCCTCGCCTCGATTCCGAGCCAGCTCGCCGGGTACCTCAAGCACTCGAGCCTGGGCCATACCGGGAGGACCTCGATGCGGCTTGCCGCGGCCATGGGAATCGCCTCGATCGGCGGGGTGGGGATCGGCATCCTGGTCCTCGGTCGCACGACGGAGGCTCTCGTGGCCCAGGTCCTCGGCCTTGCGATGGTCCTCGCCGCGGGCCGGATCGTCTGGGACATCCGGCATCCCCACCCCGCGGAGGCCGCCGGCGCGCCGGGGCGGGCCTAGTCGGTCTGAGTCCATAACCCTATAATATCGCCGGTGTTCGTCGGCATTCGCCCAGGTCCTCCATGCCCGAACTCCGGAAGGACTACGTGACGAACACCTGGGTCGTATTCTCCGCCTCGCGGGCCCAACGTCCCGGCGCCTTCCGGACGGGCAAATGGGGGACGGATGCGGACCACTGCCCTTTCTGCGAGGGGCACGAGCACATGACCCCGCCCGAGGTGCTCGCGTATCGGAAGGACGGGACAGCGAACGGTCCAGGTTGGTGGATCCGCTGCGTCCCGAACAAGTATCCGGCCTTGGAGCCGGACGGGAAGGTCAGGCGAACGGGGAACGAGCTCTTTCGTCGCGTGACGGGAGTCGGCGCGCACGAGATCGTCGTCGAGACGCCGGATCACGAGGATCATCTCTCCAAGCTCGACGAACCCCAGGTCGCGGCGATTTTGGACGCCTACCGGGAGCGGTACCTCGCCCTGGTCCGGGACAAGCGGTTCAAGTACGTGATGATTTTCAAGAACCATGGGGAGCGCGCGGGCGCCTCCATCTCCCATCCGCACTCCCAGATCATCGCGATGCCGATCGTCCCGCGACGCATCTCCGAGGAAATCCGCGCGTTAAACCGCTTTCACAAGACGTCGAACGGCGCCTGCCTCTTCTGCCGCATCATCGAGGCGGAACGAGGAGAAGAAAAGCGCATCGTGTTCCAGAACGAATCGTTCGTCTGCCTTTCACCCTACGCGGCGCGGTTCCCGTTTGAGACCTGGATCCTGCCGATTGCCCATCGCGCCGCCTTCGAAGATGCCCCGGACGACGAACGGGCACGGTTCGCGCAAATCCTCCGGGACATCCTAACACGGATGGATGGGATTCTCGATAATCCGCCGTTCAACTACTACATCCACACGACGCCGTGCGACCGCCGTGCCTCGGGGTACCACTGGCACGTGGAGATCACGCCTCGGCTCACGGAGACCGCGGGGTTCGAACGGGGCACCGACTTCTACATCAATCCGGTCATGCCCGAGGATGCCGCGTCCATCCTACGGGGTGAGGTGAAACTGGCGGGGAACCCACTCTGACCACAGTGGCTCGACTTTCCAGTCAGCGATCCTCAAGCCCTTTGAGATGCGGCGATATCCTTATCGAGGCCAGGTGCAATCGGCATTCCGTGGAGGAGCGAGTGCCGATCCTCGCGGCCATCGTTGCGATATCGGTGCTTTTTGGGTGCGCCGGTTCCGCCCTCACGGTCCGCTTGGCGGGCCAAGAAGGAGCGTCGCTGAGTCCGCCTACTAAAGCCCTCCCCGAACGGTCCGGGGCACCGCAAGGGGCTGTGTCGGCTCAGAAGGCCGTCG
>DASQXV010000056.1:0-10847 GCA_035639595.1 Thermoplasmata archaeon
GAGGCCCGGCAGCGTGCGATGCACGGGATCGACATCCTCGATTCCGCGGCAACCGTCGAAGACCTCGCCGTGGCCCTAAAGGACGCAGACCTCGTCGTCGGGACGTCCGGGATCAAGACGGAAAGCGAGAAACGATTCGCGAGGATCGCGGTTCGGCCGCGAGCCTTCACTGCGAAGATCCGGCAGGCGAAGGGGACTGTGGCGCTCCTCTTCGGCCGAGAGGACTTCGGCCTCCTCGACGAGGAGCTCCGACGGTGCGACATCCTCGTCACGATCCCCGCCGCGAGGGCCTATCCGATCTTGAACCTGTCCCATGCGGTCGCAATCCTGCTCTACGAACTCTTCCTCGACGAGACGCCGGAGAAGGCCGGCCGAGAACTGTCCGCGGTCGAGAATGAGAAGCTCCATGCGGCCCTCGCGGACCTCCTCGAAGCGACAGACTATCCGGAACACAAACGAGCCCGGACGAAGATCATGGTCCGACGCATGCTGGGCCGTGCGGTCCCCAGCAAGTGGGAATACCACGCCCTCATGGGCGTGTTCCAGCGGGCGACGAAACGGATCCGGCGACTCGAGGGAAAGACGTGAGCCCGCTTGGCGGACTGCCTTACCTCACGACGCCAATCCCAAGGCTGCGATCCGTCTTCTCCATGCTCTTCCGCCCCTCCTTCTGGAGTTCCAGCAGAGCGCGGATCGCGTCGATGTTCTCCGGCACGACGTCCGACTCTTGATGGACCGCCTGGAAGTAGAAGACGTGTTTCCCATCGAGGACGTGGACCCCGTCCCTCCATACGGCGATCTCGTACAGGTCGGACCGATTCCGGGACAGGTCGCGGGCCATCTCCATGATCTGGGCGGTCGACTTCACCCCATCTCCGCCGGAGACGAACGCGACGCGCGGGAAACGCTTCCACACCTCGAGGACCCCGTCGGGAGTCGCCGTCTTCTTCAGGTCGACCGTCACCGTGTGGAGGTGCATGATCGTCGTGGGCACCTTGACCGCGATCGTGTGGATGTTCAGCTTGGGAAGCACGCTCTGCACGTCGGGGCCATGGTGGGACGGCATCTCGAGCTCGGGCTCGATCGCGTTGATCGGCCCCTTCTTCGAATCCCCGGGGTCCGTCGCCCGGCGCACCATGACCGCCAGGGCGCTCGCCACCCCGAAATGGGCGTCGAGCGGGTACAAGGTTCGGATGAGCCCCGTCGTGTTGCACGACGGGACGCGGACGAAGGTCGCGCCGAGGCACTCCTCGTAGTTCGCGGCCGCGTTGAAGGAAAGGTTCGTGAGGGAGTGCTCCTCGCCGCCTTGCCAGATCGCCTTGACTCCGGCCTTCTCGTAGAGGGCCTTGTACCCGCTTTCCTCCGGCGTGCAGTCCACCACGAGGTCCGCGACCTTGACCAAATCCTCGAGGACCCCCTCCGTCTTCACCCCGGCCTTCTGGAACTTCGCCCTCGCCTCCGGATTCGTGGCGTACAGCGGGTGCCCCTTGCGCACCGCGAGCTTCGCCTCGAAGTCCGGCTTCGTCTTCACGACGCCGGCGATGCGCATGTCGTCCTGCAACGCGACGGCATCGGCCACGCGCTTTCCGATCGTCCCATATCCGTTGATCGCAATCCTCGCTGGCATCGAAGGGACTCCCCGCCTTCGGAACCGAAGCCCAACTAAAAAGATTGCGCGAGATTCCTTCGGTCAATCGATCGGGCCGCCGGCGGAATCCGAGGATCCGACTACCGCGTCGTGGCGCTCCCGAGGTACAGCTCGCGGCGGATCCGGGGCACCATGGCCATGAGGACCGCGTCCTCCGTCAGCCGCCCGCGGTCCATCGCGCCGGACGCCAGGTAGCCGATCGCCCCCTGCTTCGATCCGATATCTCGGATGCCCGTCAGGCGGGCCATCGCCTCCGCGACGGTTTCACCGGCCTTCACCCTCTCGAGGACCTTCGAAGGATACGAGAACCCGGGACCGTGGCCGACCGTCATCCGTCCGGCGCGGTCGAGCACGGCGCAGTACTGGACGTCGAAGTAATTGGAGAGGACGGAGGACCAGACGAGTCCCGCCTCGATCCCGATCCCGAAATCGCCCTCGCCGAGGGCGGCCCGGGCCCGGTTCATCGCGCCTTGGAGGGCCTCGTCCCCGAAAGGCTGGTCGGGGACCTCCGAGGACACCCGAACGCCTCGGACCTTCGCGGGGAACTCGATGTCCGCGAGGACCTTCCGGACCGCGGAGACTTTCACGGGATTGTCGGTCCCGACGGCCACGTTCAAGGGCTTCCAGCGTCGGCCGAAAGGGTCGATCACCCCCGCGCGGATCCGCCGGGAGGCGATCGGCAGTCCGTCCATCGCGAGGACCATCGGCACGGCACGGATCTCCAACGGCCGGAGGCCCTTCTCGATCCGGGCCTGGTTCAAGGCGACCCCGACGGGAAGCCGTTCCGCGGACACGACGAGCACGTCGAGGTCCGTGCGGTCGTCCGCGGGCCCGTACGGATCGTCGATGGGTTCGATCCGCGCGCCCCGCCATCTCCGCGCCGCGAGCCGCCGCTTCAGGTTCTGCTCCCGGACGCGGTACGGGTTCACCTGAGGCCGGGATTCCCGGGCGAACCGGTCCGTCGTGAGGCCGATGAGCACTTCCTCGGGCCGACCTTCGAAGGCCGCGCGCATCAGGGCCTCGTGTCCCGCATGGAGGATGTCGAACGTCCCGCCGAGGACGACGCGCATCTCGTGAAGCATCCGGAGGGCGCGATATAAGTGTGTTCACGGAGAGAGTCGGCCCTCGTGGATCGCGCGCAGATCGGAGTACAGCGCGTACGCGGTCTGCCGGACCCCCGGATCCCACTCCACGATTTGGAATTCCTTCAGCATGTCCGTCCGGACGACGAGGGCGCTCGAGGTGCCGGCGACCGAGTGGAGCGGATGGCCCGGGGGCAGCGCGACGTTGGAGACGGACGCCTTCACGGTCCGCCCTTCCCGCCACCCGCGCGCGATCGACTTCACGCGAGCGCCGTCCGCGCGCGCGGACGCGATCCGCTCGCGGCTCAGGGAGGAGATCCCCTCGCGGGCGACCCGTTCCGGCCGGAGGCGCCCGCCCATGAGCACGTTCGCGAGCAGGCACGCCTTGACCGTCGCGTCCCAGCCGTCCAAGTCCATCGTCGGGTCCGTCTCGAGGAGGCCCATCTTCCGCGCGGAGGCGACCCCCGCCTCGTAGGTCCCGCCCTCCTCGATCGTCGAGAGGATGAGGTTGCTCGTGCTGTTCAGGATCCCTTCGAACGATTCGATCCGCACGCCCCGCAAGGTCTCCTGGAACAGGTTGAACACGGGCGCGCCGTCCATGACCGTCCCCTCGTAGCGGAAGCCGACGCCGTTCCGGCGGGCCAGGTCCCGCAGCCGTCGGTAATGGTACACGACGGGACCCTTGTTCGCCGTGATCACGTGCTTCCCGCTCGAGAGGGCCGCGACGATGTGGTCGAGCGCCGGCTGCCGCGACGCGATCCGAAGGGGCGTCACCTCGACGAGGGTCGTGGCCCGCGACCGGCGGATGGCATCCGAGGGAGGACCGCGAATCGGACGGCCCAGCGGCCCGAGAGGCGCGCCCGATTCCGAGAGGCGCAGCGCCTTCCGAAGGTCGATCCCCCCCGCCCGTTCGACGGACCCGTGGTGGGCCGTCAGGATCCCGACGACGCGGACGTCGAGGCCTTGGACCGAGAGGTCGGACCGACGCTCGAGCAGGAGCCGCGCGAAGGCACGGCCCACGTTTCCGAAGCCCGCGAGGAGGATCCGGACTCGCATGGCCGCCTTCTCCGGGTCCTCAGGGGACGCGCTTCTCCTCGGTCAGCGCTCGGAAGACCTCGTCGACCCGCGAGAGGGCTTGGGACAGGTACGGGCCCGCGTGGCCCATCCCGATTCGGAGGAAGCCGTCGATCCCGAAATGGTCCCCGGGCACGAGCAACGTGGACTTCTCCTTCAGCAGGCGCCTCGCGAGATCGGACGAGTTGATCCGCCATCTGTACCGGAGGAAGCAGATCGCGCCGGCCTTCGGAGGGACGTGGTTCAGGAGGGGCCCGTGCCCGTCGATCCACCGATGGAGGGCGTCGTAGTTCCTCCGGATGATGGAGCGGGTTCGCGCGAGGATCTCCGGCCGGCGGGAAGGGGAGAGCGCGACCTGGGCGAGACGGTCGGAGAGGTACGTCGGGGTCAGGGTCGTGTAGTCGTGGAAGGCCCACAGGGATGCGATCGTGTCCTCGGGTGCGAGGGCCCAGCCGATCCGCAACCCAGGGAGGGCGTAGGTCTTGCTCAGCCCATTGAGGACGATCGTCCTCTCGTAGTCCCCCCAGAGGCTCGCCGTCTCCCGACCGTCCCGCTCCGCGCCGACGTAGACTTCGTCGGACAAGAGCCAGGCACCCCGGTCCCTCGCGGCATCGAGGACGGCCTTCCGCTGGGCCTCCGCCATCACGGCCCCGGTCGGGTTGTTCGGGTTGCAGATCGCGATCGCCTTCGTCTTCCGGCCCACGAGGGCCTTCAACTCCTCGGGATCGAACTGCCAGCCCAGGTCCTCGCGGAGCCACAGGGGCCGGACCCGTCCTCCGAACATCTGGACGAGGCCCCAGCCTTCCATGTAGTTCGGGAGCATGACGACGACCTCGTCCCCCGGGTCGACGAGATGCCACAAGGAGAGGAGGCCCGCCTCGGAAGACCCGTTCGTCACCAGGACCTGGTCCGGCGTCGCGTCCCGGTACAGGCCGGCGATCCGGGACCGCAGCTCGGGGGTGCCGTTTCCCTGGGAGTAGGCGAGGGGATGGTCCAGGAACGGCGGGACCGCGGCTTCGTCCCGAAGGAGCTCCCGCAGGGTGAGCGGCTCCACGCCGCTCTCCGAGAGGTTGAAGTCGACGGAGTGCTCCCACGTCGACTGCCATCGCTCCATCTCGAAGGGCACGAGCTTCATCGCGGCCGGTCCGTCCATCGAGGGCGGGCGGATGAACGTTCGGGAAGGCGATGCGGAGAGATCGGAGCGGAGGCCCACTCGTACCCCTGAATAGAGGTATGTTCGGGACACGGAGCCCCGAGGCTGCCGTGGTGGCTCACCCTACGGGGGGACGTCGAGGACCGCCTGCGCGTATGCGCCTTCCGCAGCCGCTTCGGCCTCCAGATCATCCTCGATCGGAGGTCCTTCGAGGACACGCCCTACGTGGCCATGCTCGAGCTTGGCCTGGGAAGGGTGCCATAGTCGTTATCAAGCCTGATTACATACGGGATACCTAGTGCCGATAAGGCACGGGGGGTGAGAGAAACGAGAACGGAAGAAAGCCTAGGCTACTTGAGGCCGGCCAAGTACACGGGGAAGGTGGCCGCCCTTATGGCGAGCCTGATCTTCGTGGCGGGGATCGTGATCGCGGTGGTCCTGATGTCGCAGACGCTGACGCCTTCGATAGCGGGAACCAACCCGATGACGTCGAACTGCGCCCCATCCGGATCGACGGTCCCATTTGGAAGTAGCGGGGCGCAGACATTCGCCTGCTCCGGAGGGGCAGCCTTTGGCGTGAGCTCGCAGAGCGTGGTGACCCCGAGTTTCAGCCTACCCACGACGTACACGGGACTGTGGGTCTACTCGCATGGAGCCACGACGAACAACGCAGCCTGCTCGGCCATCGTCGGCGCCATCCCCATCTCCAGTGGGACGCCAGTGACCCTGGGCAGCGGATCGTACGACTACTGCGCGGACTACGTGAACTACAACAACCCGGGCGCCTTCGACGTGACGTGGAACGCCTGAACACCCAAGAGGACCCATTCCGCTCATCGCAGGATGGGTTCTCACATTCTTTTCCTCGGCGAAATCACGACGATCTCCGGATATGGCTACGAAGCCCGACCTAGGCCCCCTCGGACCCGTGTCCGGCAAATTCTTTCGGGGATGCGTGGCTCGGCCCCCGGGGGTGTCTGCCGAGGGTCAGAACACGTTGTCGTAGCGGACGGAACAAATAGACGAGGACCCTCAGTTTCGCGCCTACCGCTACAAAAGTATTCCGTTCGGGTTAAATACGACATACGCGTTCCGGCGCCCCGGACGAGAGAGGGGGTATGAGGCGTCTCGGCGTGGTCGAGAACATCGCCCACGATGGGACGGTCCTCATCCGATCGGAATTCGCCCCCTCGCGAGGCGCCGATGTCCGGGACAAGCGGAATCGGCCCCTGGGACGGGTCGTCAAGGTGTTCGGGCCCGTCCGGGAGCCCTTCTCCGCGGTCCAGCCGGTCGGGCCCGCCTCCTTGTCCCTGATCGGAACCGACGTGTTTGTCGCTGAGGGAGAACATGCCGACCAAGAAAATCGAAGAGGCCGACGAAGTCACTAGGTGCCCGGAGTGTAACTCGGGCCACCTCGCGTTCGACTACGAACGCGGCGAGCTGATCTGCGAGGAGTGCGGCCTCGTGCTGAACGACCAGATGATCGACCAGGGCCCGGAGTGGCGCGCGTTCGACGTCGAACAGGGCGAGAAGCGCGCGCGGACCGGGGCGCCGATGACGTACACGATCCATGACAAAGGGCTGTCCACGACGATCGGCTGGAAGAACAAGGACTCCTACGGGAAGTCGATCCCGACCCGGAACCGGGCCCAGCTGTACCGCCTTCGGAAATGGCAGCGCCGGATCCGGGTCAGCAACGCGACGGAGCGGAACCTCGCCTTCGCCCTGAGCGAGCTGGACCGCATGGCGAGCGGGATGGGCCTGCCGCGGAACGTCCGCGAGACCGCGGCGATGATCTACCGCAAGGCCGTGAACAAGAACCTGATCCGCGGCCGCTCGATCGAAGGCGTCGTCGCCGCCTCCCTGTACGCGGCGTGCCGGCAGTGCAACGTCCCCCGCACCCTCGACGAGATCGCGAACTCGTCCCGCGTCGGGCGGAAGGAGATCGGCCGCACGTACCGGTTCATGACTCGGGAGCTCAAGCTGAAACTGATGCCGACGAAGCCCCAGGACTACGTGTCCCGCTTCTGCTCGGAACTCAAGCTGAGCGGGGAGGTCCAGTCCCGCGCCGTCGAGATCCTCAAGGACGCGCAGGACAAGGAACTCACCTCGGGACGCGGCCCGACGGGCGTCGCGGCCGCCGCGATCTACATCGCCTCGATCCTGTGCAACGAGCGCCGGACCCAGCGCGAGGTGGCCGACGTCGCGGGCGTGACGGAAGTCACGATCCGGAACCGATACAAGGAGCTCACGGAGAAGCTCGGGATCAAGGTCGAGTTGTAGGCCGTCCGATGCCCGACCCTAATCGAGGGCCCGGAGCACGACGACGCCGATGATCCATCCGACGAGGCCCGAGGCCGCGTAGGCAATCGCGAACGCCGGAAACGCGTACGGGGCGACGACGACGAAGGCCAGGGCGATCGCAATCGCCGAGAGCCAGAGAGGCCAGAGCTCGGCGGTCAACCGCGGCCGGAGCCGGAACGCGGTCCGGACGATGAGGAAGGAGGTCCCGAAGGCCATGGCGCACTGCTCGCTCAGGCCCGCGATCCAGGGAGGGGTCGCGCCCGCGAGGAGATGGATGAGGTTGTAGGCGACGAGCCCCGCGAATCCGAGGAAGACGACCGCCAATCCGACGCGGAGGCCTCGCCAGGTGACCAGGCTCTCGAACCGATCCCGAATCCCGCGGTACAAGAGCGTCGGGGAGGCCATCCGCAGGACGACCGTCCCGGCCGCGACCGGCAGGAACGCCATCGGGTTGGACGACGCGGACCCGACCGCGACAATCGCGGCGGTCCCTAGGCCGAGGAGTCCCGCCCCGGAGGCGGCGAACGCCCGTCGACCCGCCGCGGAGTCCGAAAGGTGGCGAAAAAGCGGCACGAACAGCAGGACTGCGGACCCGAGAGCCAGGAGGGCGGCGAATGCGTAGGCGAAGGGGGCCTCCGCCGCGGCGGACATGCCGGGCCTGCAGCCGCTCCGTGCAGAAATTCATTGCGCGCCGATTCCCGTTCCTGAGACCGGGAAGCCCTCCACCGCGTACGCGCGCACGTACCTCTAAGCAGAGGTATACTTCACCAAGGGACCGCGGATCCGGGACGGGCCTCTAGGGGAGGCGGAGGCTCCCCCGGATCAGCGGGACGGTCTGGCCGCCCACCCGGATCCCCTTCGGCTTGCCGTCCTCCGTCTCCACGCTCACCTCGATCCGGCTCGCGTGGTGGATCTCCACCCCCTGTTCGACGACGAAGGTCGGCGCGGGCAACTTGCCGTTCGCGGCGAGGAAGGCCCCGCAGGCCCCCGCGGCGCTCCCCGTCGCCGGATCCTCGATCCCCTGGTGCGGGACGAAGCCGCGCGCGTGGACCGCGGCGTCCGGTGCGACCGCCTCCATGGAGAAGGCGTAGCAGACGAGTCCCTCGCCGAACTTCGAGAGGACCTTCCGCAGGGCCTTCAGGTCGGGGTCGAGCCCCTGGACGACGTCGAGGGAGCGGAGCGGGACCTGGAGGGAATGGATGCCCGTCGCGGCGACCCGCGGGACGAGGCCCTTCGGGCCGATGTCCCTCGCCCGGACCCCGAGGGCGGCCGCGAGCGGCTCGACGTTCTTGACCTCCGCCCCGAGGATGGGCTCCCCCTGGGTCATGATCACCTTCTTCACCTGACCCCCTTCGCCGATCAGCTCGAGGGGCAGGACGCCGATCTCCAGCTCCTGGTAGATGAGCGAGGACCCGTCGGGATGCGGGACGAGCCCTTCGAGGGCCGCGACATACGCGGTCCCGATCGACGGATGGCCAGCGAAGGGAATTTCTCCGGACGGGGTGAAGATCCGGTTCCGGTAGTTCGCGGAAGGATTCGTCGACGGGAAGACGAACGTGGTCTCGGAGAGATTCATCTCCCGGGCGATCCCGAGCATCTCCGCGGGCGAGAGGCCCTGGGCGCGGTGGAACACGGCGAGCGGATTCCCGGAGAGGGGCGCGTCCGTGAAGACGTCGACCCTCCAGAAGTCGAAGAAGCGTTCCGCCATCGCCGGACCTGCGGCCGCGCGGATGGCGGAGCCCGTTCTTAAGTATCGCCCGACAGGTTTTTGCGCGCCCCCTCGTTCCTCACGACGAGGCGTCCATGGCGGAGACCCGGAGCGAGGCCCGCGACGACCTCACGATCCAGGATCCTCGGGTCTCGGACCGGGTGCAGAAGTTCCCGGAATCGGTCATCCGGGAGATGACGCGGATCGCGGCCCTGCATGACGCCGTCAACTTGGCCCAGGGCTTCCCCGATTTCGATCCGCCGCGGGCGATGGTCGACGCCGCGAAGCGGGCCCTGGACGCCGGGTACAACCAATATTCGATCACCTGGGGCGCCCGCGAGCTGCGGGACGCGATCGCGCGGCGCGCGAAGGCCTTCAACGGGATCGATGCGGACCCGGACGCGAACCTCGTCGTCACGTGCGGCTCGACGGAGGCGATGATGGCCGCCATGCTGTCCCTGATCAACCCCGGCGACGAGGCGGTCATCTTCGAACCCTTCTACGAGAACTACGGCCCCGACGCGATCGTCAGCGGCGCGAGCCCGCGGTACGTCCGGATGGCGTGGCCCGACTGGTCCATCGACGAGGAGGCCCTGAAGGCCGCGTTCACGGACCGCACGAAGGCCGTGATCCTGAACACCCCGAACAACCCGACGGGCAAGGTCTTCACCCGCGAGGAGCTGCGCCTCGTCGCGGACCTGTGCGAGGACCACGACGTCGTCGCCGTAACGGACGAGATCTACGAGCACATCGTCTTCGACGGCGCGAGGCACGTCTCCCTCGCGACCCTCGGGGACATGGCGGACCGGACGATCACGATCAACGGCCTCTCGAAGACGTACAGCGCGACGGGATGGCGGGTCGGCTGGGCGATCGCCCCGAAGACGCTCGCGAACGCGATGCGACGGACCCACGATTTCCTGACCGTCGGCGCGCCGCATCCCTTGCAGATCGCCGCCGCGGCGGCCCTCGATCTCCCGGAGTCGTACTACCGCGAACTCGCGCGGATGTACCAGGCGAAGCGGGACGGATTCGTCCGAGGCCTCCAGGAGGCAGGGTTGGATTGCCGCCCGCCCCGCGGCGCGTACTACGTCATGACGGACTTCTCCCGATTCCCCTTCCCCGACGACTGGTCGTTCGCGATGCACCTCGTCGAGCGGTGCGGGGTCGCGGTGGTCCCGGGCAGCTCCTTCTACGGCGACCCGGGGGACGGACGACGGTACGTCCGGTTCATGTTCTCGAAGAAGGACGACACGCTCGCGGAGGCCGTCCGCCGCCTTCGAGGTCTGCGGGACGGCCGATGAGATGCCCCGCGGGGCGGACATCGTCCTCGTGGGGGGCCGGATCTTCACGGGGTCCGAGCGTCGACCCTGGGCGAAAGCAATCGCGGTCCGCGCGGACCGGATCGTCGCGGTCGGGACCGAGGCCCAGGTCGGCCGCTGGGCGGACCCGGGCACCCGTCGCGTCGATCTTCGGGGCCGCGTCGTGGTCCCCGGCTTCATCGACGCGCATGCGCACCTGGCCGACACCGCGGGGGAGCTCGGCTGGACGCGCCTTGATCGGGCGCGATCCCTGGAGGGAGCCCTCGAGGCGCTGAGGGGCGCAGCGGGGCGCACGCCCCCGGGGGAATGGGTCATCGGGATCGATTGGGACGAGACCAAGTGGCCGGAACGAAGGTACCCGACCCGCGAGGACCTGGACCGCGTGTCGACCCGGCATCCGGTCGTCGCGCGACGGATCGATTGCCACATGGGCTCCGCGAACTCCCTCACCCTGGAGCGGGCGCGGGACCTCGTCGGTCTCCGGGGATTCGAGGTGGACGGGACCGGACGGCCGACGGGCATCCTGAAGGAGGAGGCCTTCGGCCGATTCCACGAG
>DASQXV010000057.1:0-6807 GCA_035639595.1 Thermoplasmata archaeon
CCCTCCTCCGAGACCGGAACGTCGCCATGGTCTGGACGGAGAACCAGTACCTCCGGAGCCCGACGGACGTCACCGCGGACTACCTCTACCTGAGGATGGTCGGGGACCGCGAGATCACGGAATTCAAGGAGACCCAGAAGGACAAGTCCGCGGAGATGCGGGAGTGGTACAAGGAGCTCGACGGCGCCTCCGATTCGGTCAAGGGAGCCCTCGTGTTCTTCAACAACCACTACGCGGGCTTCGGGCCCGGCAGCGTCAACGAGTTTCGTCGTCTCGCGGGCATGATGGAGTACGAGTTCCCCGCGAGGGCCGACACACCGTCGAGTCAGAAGAGCCTGGGCGAGTTCCGATAGCTCGGATTGCGGCGCGGCCATCCAACCCGGCTGGAGTCTCACTTCGGCGTCTCAACCGCGACTCCCGGGTCGCCGGACTCCGCGGGGCGCCCGTCGGTCGGACCGGTCGTCACACCCGGGGGCGGACCGCCGGCCCCGGACGGAGCGGATGGCTGGCGTGGCGAACCGCGCGAACGCGGTTGATGCTTCCACACCTGGGGGAGGAGGGTCGCGAGGCCACGCAGCTCGTCGAGATCGCCCGACCAGTTCTCGAGGGCCTGGCCGAACTTCTGGTCGATGAGCCGCGACACCTTCTTGACCCGCTCCGAGAGGGCGCCGTGATCCAGCCCGCGGTACACGACGGAGATGAAGTGATAGCCGCCCCGTTCGATGATGATCTTGCGTTCTCCGAACTCCATGGACTTCATCGTGTCATCGGTCCCCTTCGCGAAGGAGTCCTTGACGAAGTCCTGGATGACCTTGAACATCCCGACGAGGATGTCCTCGTCCTCGTAGGCTACGAGGCCCGAAGACCGGTGGGCGAGGAGGTGCCCGGCCATGTCTGCGACGAAGACGTCCTCGATCTGGAGGTTGGAGGCGCGACGTCGCCGCCAGATGACGAAGGACGCAAGGGTCCCGACCGCAGCGGCCCCGATGGTCCAGGGCAGCCAATCGGCGGATCCCGGGCTCGAGGGGGTCGCCGGAAGGCCGACGGATTCGACGTCGATCCGTGGGCCCGACACCCGCACCGGGAGGCTCCCCTTGCCGTCGGTGAAGTCCAGGGTGAACACGAAGCTTGCGACCCCTGAAGTCTGGGCGGCCTCGAGGGTGATCCCGAGGACGATCGCGCCACCGGGAGACACGGCGGGGAGCGTCCAGGTGTATCGCTTGGACACCTTGGTCCGCGGGAAGGAGCCGTTGTCCGAGATGAAGGTCGGGCCGCTCGGGAGGGTCGTGTTGAGCCATCCGATTCCCGATGCATGTCCCGTGTTTCGTATCGTCAGGGTGAGGATGAACCGCGATGTCGCGTTCACCCGCACGGCCGAGGCATTCATGCCGAGGGTGAGCCGGGGAGCCCAGAGGACCACCGCGTTGCCGGCGGTCGACGGGAGGAGCCGATTCCCGTTCTTGTCCGTCGCCGTCCACGTGGACTGGATGCCCATCGAGAGGCCGTCATCGAGACCCCGGAGGACGACGAGGTGGGCCGTCAGGGCGTGGGGCCCGGGGGCGAGGTTCGACAGGTTCGCCCGGAAGCCGTCCGTCACGTTCGTCACGGGGACGGGCTCCTCCAGGTACTCAAATCGGAAATGGCCGCCGAGGGTCCAGTTCGACCACGCCTGACGGGCGGTCCCCGACCCCGTGTTGTTCACGTGCAGCTTCACGACGACGGCATCCCCGTGTTCCGCGGCGGCCACCACGGGTCGGAGCTGCGGGTTGAAGACCGGGGCGCGCACGCGCACCGTCGCGAGGACTTCCTTGGGCGGCTGGGGAACCCCGGTCGCATTCGCATACGTGACGCGGAACCGAGCGAGGATCGTCGAGTTGTCGGGCATCCCGGCGGCGACCCGGATCGTCCAGGCGGTATTCGCCCAGCCGCCCACGGCGATGCTGGCCACGGTCCACCGAAGGGTCCGGTTCATCGAGTCGTAGGTCGCGTTGGGGAAGGACTGCAGATAGGTCGAGTTCAGATCCAGCGGGGCCTCGAGGGTCACGTTCGTCGCGGTCGCATTGCCGAGATTGCGGGCCGTCCCATAGAACAGGATCGAATCCCCGGGATCGACCGCGCTCACATTCGAGGCGATCGTCAGGGAGAGATTTGCGTCCATCGGGTGCACGGGAAGGGCGGAAGCCTCCAGGCCCTGCCCGACGCGGGCCGTGCGTCCCCCCTCAAAAGGCAGAGAGGCGAAGGACGCCGCAAGGCACGCGACGAGGAGCAAGGCTACGAGGGAACTCCGATGCACGAGGGCTCGACGAATGGGTCCCGGGAAATACGCTGTCGCGTGGTTATCGGCGGTGATACGTCACGGCCTCGCCGCGAACCGAGGGCCGTGCCCGGACGCGACCCACGCCATCGGGCGCCCTCGTGGGCTGCCGACCCCCGTCGCTCGACGGCATCAGAGTCAAGACCCGACCGAGGGTTCCGAAACCCGGTAGTGTCATGGCGACGAAGACCCAGGTCGTGTTCGATTGCTCGGATCCGGATCGCCTCGCGAGGTTCTGGGCGGAAGCCCTCCACTACAAGCTCCAGGACCCGCCCGCCGGATTCGCGACGTGGGAGGCCGCCCTCAAGGCGTGGAACGTCCCGCGGGAGGAGTGGAACTCCGCGAGCGCGATCGTGGATCCGGAGGGCCGGGGACCGAGGATCTATTTCCAGCAGATGGACACCCCGAAGCCGGGGAAGAATCGCCTCCACCTGGACCTGAACGCGAGCGGCGGCACGTCCGTCCCCTTTGAGACCCGGAAGGCGCAGGTCAACAAAGAGGTCGATCGACTCCTGAAGCTCGGCGCGGCGAAGCAGAAGGCCTGGGTCGAAGCCGCAGGAGCTCCCTCCAGCGAGGGCCGCGACGCCGCAGAAGTCGGCCAGGGCGAGTACTGGGTCGTCATGCTCGACCCGGAAGGGAACGAGTTCTGCGTCCAATGAGGGCCCCATCGCCCGGGGCGGGCCCGAGGAGAGCCAGACTAATCAAGGACGACGCCCTTCCCAACCCGTGGCCCGCGTCATCTTCCACGTGGACATGGACGCGTTCTACGTCAGCGTCGAGCGGCGCGAGAATCCGGACCTGGTCGGCAAGCCGGTGATTGTCGGCGCGGATCCGAAAGGGGGGAAGGGCCGGGGCGTCGTGATGGCCGCGAGCTACGAGGCCCGCCAGGTCGGCGTGCGGAGCGGGATGCCGATCAGCATGGCGTGGCACAAGCTGCCGGAGGGCACCTACCTCCGGCCCAATTACGACCTGTACATGGCGGCCTCGGAGAGCGTGATCGAGGTCCTCCGGTCCTTCGCGGACGTCCTCGAGCATGTGAGCATCGACGAGGCCTTCCTCGACGTGACCTCGAAGGTCCACGGGTTCGAGGACGTCGCCGCCTACGCGGCCAAGGTCAAGGCGGCGGTGCGGGAACGCGAGGGCCTCGCCTGCACGATCGGGGTGGGTCCCAACAAGTCCGTGGCCAAGATGGCCTCCGACATGGCGAAGCCGGACGGGCTCAAGATCGTCCGACCCGAGGAGGTGACGGCCTTCCTGAAGCCCCTGCCCGTCACGAAGATCAGCGGGGTCGGCCCCAAGACGGCCGAGGTCCTCGAGGGGGTGGGCGTCCGCACGATCGGGGACCTGGCCCGGTTTCCGGGGGCCGAGTTGAAGAAGCTCATGGGCAAGAACTCGATCTGGCTCTGGGCGATTGCCCGCGGCGTCGAGGAGCTCCCGGTCGAAGAGCGACCGGATCCGAAGTCGATCAGCGTGGAGCGGACCTTCGACAAGGACGTGACGGATTGGGACAAGGTCGAGGCGACGATCCGGGACGTGGCCCGCAACGTGTACCTCCGGGCCCGGGCCCAGGGGGCCACATTCCGCACGGTCGGGATCAAGATCCGGTTCGAAGGGTTCCAGACCCACCTGCGGGAGAGGACCCTCGCCTCCCACGTGCTCGACGAAAAGGTCCTGGCCGACGTCTGCGTCGATCTCGGGAAGGAGTTCGCGGCGGGGAAGCACCGGGTCCGGCTCGTCGGGGTCCGGGTCACGAAGCTGGAGCGGCCGAAGACGCGGCAGCCCCAGCTGACCGCCTTCGAGTCAACCCAGAAGTTATAGTCAAATAACCATAACTCGGTCGAAGGCTGCGGGCGGGTCGCCTGGTCTGGCACGTTTGGATCTCGGCCCGCCAGACCTGGGGCGCGCAATGACTTGCCCGCGGCTATCGGTATTCCTCGCACTTCGAGCAGTACCAACGGTTCGCGGTGGGAATCCACGCGAGCGGCTTGCCGCAGGTCTTGCACAGGACGGTCGGAGGTCCCGGGGGCCCGGGAGAGGCCGGGCGCAGGATCCCCAACTCCGTCTTGAGGACCAGGATCAGGCCCACGAGGAACAGGGCGCCTCCCATGAGCGCCGCGGCGACTCCCACGCCGGAATAGGGAGTCGGGAGACAGTAGCCTGTCGGGGAAGGCGTGCACACCGCGGCCAGGGCGGAGCCTGCGAGGGTCACCGCGAAGCCGATGACCACGAAGGCGAAGTTCGTGCTCCTCTCCATGCGGGACGGACGACGGGAGGGAGCTGCGGTGTTAAGATGCTAACGTTTGGAACCGAGTCGCTGCACGACCCGACTCAGGGACAAGACCGTTAGCGTTTCCGCCGACGGCTTGGTTTCGGCGGGGCTTTCACGCCCACATTCCGGGCGAGCTTCCGGACCTCCGCCTCGTCCATCCACTCGACCTTCAGGTACTGGAACAGCTCCCGGTCCGTCATGCCGAGGCGACGTCCCTCCGCGATGCAGGCGCGGTACGCCTCGATCTCCGTCGGCGCGTCCGGGTAGTTGAAGCCCCTCGGAAACAGCTGCTTCCCCTCCCGGAACTGGCGGACGTGGACGAGTTCGTGGACGACGTCGAGGTAGATGTCCCGCCGGTTCCCGGTCCGCAGGTAGTGCGTCGAGACGACCAAGTGGCCGTCCTCGTCGCTGACGCCCATGTACCCCCATTTCGAGGAGAAGAATTCCACTTTGAGGGACCGCAGGACCGCTTTCGTCTTCGGCCCGAAGATCCCGCGGACCGCGTCGACGTCCTCGAAGCCCTTGAAATGGTCCATGAACCGCTCGTACCGGAGCCGGACGATCTTCGGCATCCGGACGTCCGGGAGCTTCGTCGTGCGCGTCATCGCAACCCTCGGGCCCCCATCAGGATCCGGAGGGCTTCCTTGCTGTGGGACTTCGGGTCGATGCGCCGGTAGGCCGCCAGGATCCTCCCGTCGGGCCCGATCACGTACGTCACCCGCTTCGCGAGACCGTGGAACGCGACGGCCTGAAAGGCCGCCGCGATCGTCCGCTCGGGATCCGCGATCAGGTCGAACGGCAGGCCGTTCTTCTCGCGGAACCGCTTGTGGGACGCCTCGTCCTGCGTGCTCACGCCGAGGACGACCGCCCCCTTCTCCCGGAAAGCCTCGAGGTCGTCTCGAAAGGCGCAGGCCTCCCGCGTGCACCCGAGCGTCTCGTCCTGAGGATAGAAGTAGAGGACGACGCTCCGGCCGCGGAGGTCCCGCAATCGTACAGGGATCCCATCCTGGTTCCGGCCCTCGAAGTCCGGCGCGACCGTGCCGGGCTCGAGGAGGTCGGCCATGGGAACCGTCGAACCGGTTCCTTCCATATGAAGGATTCTCGTCTCCCGTCCTTGAATACGAAACCAACGCACGGAAGGGTTGCGCGTCGGCGTCGGGGTCACGATTTGCGGGCGAGTCGACCCCAATCCGCCAAGATCGCTCGGGCCGCGTTGCGGCCTGGCGCCCCCGTGATGCCGCCTCCGGGATGGGCTCCGGAGCCGCAGAGGTAGAGGCCCTCGATCGGCGTGCGGTACTGGGCCCAGCCCGGGACGGGCCGGAGGATCAGCATCTGGTCTAAGGTCATCTCGCCGTGGTAGATGTGCCCCTCCGTCATCCCGAACCGCGCCTCCAGGTCCCGCGGGGTCAGCACGGTCCGGCCGATGATTCGCTTCTCGAGCCCGGGCATGTGCTCCTCGAGGATCCCGATCGCGCGTTCGGCGAGGACATCCCGGTCGCGGGTCCAGTCCCGACCTCGGAGGTCGTAGGGGGCGTACTGGACGACGGCGGACAGGAGGTGTCTCCCGGCGGGCGCGCGGCCCGGGTCCACCGCGGTTGGGACGTACGCGTCGACGAAGGGGGCTTTCGACATCGCCCCGTACTTCGCGTCATCGAAGGCGCGCTCAAGGTATTCGAGGGAGGGCGCGATCCGGACGTGCGGCGGCATCCCATCGCCCGCTACGGGGACCGGCGGCGTCCCGTCCAGGGCGAGGTTGACCTTTGCGACGACGCCACCCATCGCGATGTTCCGCACCTGGAGGAGGAATTCCGGGCTGAGTTCCTCGGCCTCGATCAGCTGGAGGAACGTCCGCTTCGGATCCGCACTCGAGGCGACGGCCCGCGCTCCGATCATCTCCCCCGTGGCCAATTCGACCGCGGTCGCGCGGCCGCCGTCCGTCACGATGCGACGCACCTCCGCATCCGTGCGGATGGTCGCGCCCGCCTCCCGGGCCGCGCGGGCCATCGCGTCCGCGAGGACCCCCATGCCGCCCCGGACGAAGGACCAATCGGTTCCGCGCGCCGCGGGGAGGAAGTGGGGGACGAGGCCGAACGCGGTCCCCGGGGAAAAGGGTCCCTGGAACGTCCCCACGAGGGCGTCGACGGCCAGGGACGCCTTCAGGAGGTCGGACTCGAACCACTCCTCGAGCAGGTTCCGCACGGACATCGGCGGGAGCCGCAGCATC
>DASQXV010000058.1:0-3166 GCA_035639595.1 Thermoplasmata archaeon
CGGAGGCATCACGCAGCACATCGGGGCCACCGAGGTCCCACTCGCCACGATCCTCGAGGTGTGCGGCGATCTGGTGAAGGGCAAGTCGTTCCGAATCCCGGGCCTCCTCTTCATCGACACCCCTGGCCACGTGGCCTTCTCCACGCTCCGGGCACGCGGGGGAGCCCTCGCCGACCTCGCGGTCCTCGTGATCGACATCAACGAGGGCTTCCGGCCGCAGACAATCGAGAGCCTGAACATCCTCAAGCGGTACAAGACGCCCTTCGTGATCGCGGCCAACAAGATCGACATGGTCCCAGGGTGGCGGAAGCACGAGGGCAAGGCTTTCATCGTCTCGTACAAGGACCAGCCTCCTTCCGCGAGGGACGAGCTCGACAAGCGGATGTACGACCTCGTCGGGCGCCTCTTCGAACACGGGTTCTCCGCGGAACGGTACGACCGCATCGAGGACTTCACGACGAATCTGGCCATCGTCCCGGTGAGCGCGAAATTCGGGGAGGGCATCCCGGACCTCTTGCTCACGCTGATCGGCCTGGCCCAGCGGTTCCTCGAGCAGCAACTCGCGACGGCCGAGGGGCCCGCGGTGGGGACGATCCTCGAGGTGAAGGAGGAGAAGGGACTCGGGACGACGGTCGATGTGATCGTCTACCAGGGGACGTTGTCGAAGGGAGACACGATCGCCTTCGGGACGGCGGGCAAGCCGAAGACCGCGAAAGTCAAAGCCCTCCTGAAGCCGAAGCCCCTCGACGAGATCCGCGATCCGCAGGAGCGGTTCGATTCGGTGGCGAGCGTGACCGCGGCCGCGGGGGTGAAGATCCTGGGCACGGGCCTCGGGCACGCCGTCGCGGGCGCGCCGCTGCGGTTGGCGAACGGGAACCTGAAGGAGGTCCTGGAGGAGATCGCGAAGGAGTCGCAGGTGCACATTGAGACGCAGGACGACGGAATCCTGCTCAAAGCGGACGCGATCGGCTCTCTGGAGGGGCTCGCGTACGAGTGCAAGCAGGCGGCCATTCCCGTCAAGTTCGCCCGCCTCGGACCCGTCTCTCGGAGGGATGTGACGGACGCCGCGACGGTCAAGAATCCCCTCCACCGGGCGATCCTCGCGTTCAACCTCCCGCTACTGCCGGACGCGAAGACAGCGCTGCAGGAACATCCGGAAGTCAAACTTCTGGAGAGCGACGTGATCTATCGCCTCATCGAGGACTACGTCGCCTGGAGGGACGAGCGCAAGCGGGAGATCGAGGAGGCGGGCCGCAAGGAAATCGCATATCCCGCGAAGCTCCTGTTTCTCCCCGACCACGTGTTCCGCGCGTCAAAGCCCGCGATCTTCGGCATCCGGGTCCTCGCGGGCCGCATCCGGTCCGGGGAGATGCTGATGCGGCAAGACGGACGGAGCCTGGGCCGAATCAAGGCGATCCGCAGCGGGGAGAAGAGCCTTGACGTCGCGAGCCAGGGGCAGGAGGTCGCGATCTCCGTCGACAGGGTGACGGTCGGGCGTCAGGTGCACGTCGGCGATGTGTTGTATGTAGACCTCCCGGAATCGGACGCGCGAGCCCTCCGCGACCGGCAAGACCTGAGCGTCGACGAGCGGCAGGCCCTGGAGCAGATCGCCACGATCAAGCGGAAGGAGGATCGTTTCTGGGGAATGTAGCCGCCCTCCAGGCTCAACTGCCGAAGAAGCACCTGTGCCGGGATTGCGACAAGTGGTACGGGCAGGAGGACGACGAGTACGGCCCGTGCATGTACAAGAACTTTCGGAAGGAGAAGCGTTACGTGACCTACGGATACCATGAGTGCGACGAGGTCGAGGAACTCGAGCGGCGGGTGAAGATGTGGAGGGAACGAAGGTCCGGAGACTCGAGGAACGGGACATCGACGCCGCCATCGCCCTGACGAACCTCGAGAACTGGGGATACACCCGCGCGGATTTTCGCCGGCTCCTCGCCCTCTCCCCGTCGGGATGCTTCGTCGCCGAGGGGGACGGACGCGTCGTCGGCTGCCTCACGACGACTTCCTACGACGGACTCGCCTTCCTCGGCGCGGTGATCGTCCGGCCCGAATTGCGGGGGAAGGGGGTCGGCCAGGCGATGATGGTGGCCGCAGTCGAGCACCTCAAGGCCGCGGGCGTGCGAACGGTCCGCCTGAACGCGTACCTTACCGCGATCCCCTTCTACGAGCGCCTGGGCTTCCATCGGGAGTACGAGGTCGTGCGGTGGCACGGGCCCGCGGAGATGGGCCGGATGCGGGGGGTCCGCCCGCTCCGGCGAGACGACCTGGAAGCCATCGCTCGCCTGGACCGGCCCGTCTTCGGCGCGGACCGCTCCCGGCTCCTCGATCGCCTCTCCGACGAATTCTCGTCTACGTTTCTCGTCGGCGAGCATCGAGGGCGCATCCGCGGTTACATCGTGGGCAATCCCAGCGGCGACGCCTGCGAAATCGGTCCTTGGGTCGTGGAGCCCGGGTTCGAACCCCTCGCGGAGGACCTCTTCCGCGGTCTCCTTGCCGCGGCGGGGGTTTCCGAGATCGCGTTCAGCGGGCCGACGACGAACGAGGCCCTCGTCGAGTTCGTCCGGGCGCGCCGCCTCCCCGAGGCGTTCCGCGCCCTGCGGATGTGGTGGGGGACGAACGACTTCGCCGGCGATCTTCGCGGCGTCTGGGGGCTCGCGGGGATGGAGAAAGGCTGAAAGGGACCCAGGCCTTCCGCCGCCCGGATGACGGAGAAAAGGATCCTAGCCCTACTCGCCCTGCTGATCGGCCTCATCGGCGGGCTCCTCATCCTCTCGAGGAACCTGAACTCGGTCCGCCTCGGCCAGAGCCTCTCGTCGTTCCTCGATGTCCTCGTCTTCCTTATCCTCGGGCTCGCGATCCTCCTCGGGAGCGTCCTCATCTACCGCGGCAACTACGCCGCCGGCGGGATCGTGGACATCCTGTTGGGTGCGGTCGCCTTGGTCTTGCAGGCGGACACGACGGGGGCCATCCTCGCCATCGTGGCCGGGGTCATCGGTCTGGTCGCGGTGGAGACGCGCCGAACGACGTGAGCTCAGAGCCTCGGTCCGATCAGCTGCCAGAGCACGAGGCTGAGGATGAGGAGCCCGCCGATGAGGCCGATCAGCAGGGCGAGTAGGGCTAGGATCCTTTTCTCCGTCATCCGGGCGGCGGAAGGCCT
>DASQXV010000059.1:0-6006 GCA_035639595.1 Thermoplasmata archaeon
GTGTACTGGGCCTCCGAGCGGTACGACTGGGTCCCCACCGTCGGGGTGCACTACTTCCTCGCGGCGGACGAGCTCTCCGTCGTCCTCGTCTTCCTGAACGCGCTCCTGACGCCGCTCGCCCTGTCCGTCTCCTGGGACGAACACCACCGCGTGCCGGAGTTCTTCGCCCTTTTCCTCCTGATGGAGACGACGGTGAGCGGCGTGTTCCTCGCCCTCGACCTGTTCCAGTTCCTGATCTTCTGGGAAGTGGGGCTCGTCCCGATGTACTTCCTGATCGCGGTCTGGGGCGGCCCGCGGAAACGCTACGCCGCGATCAAGTTCTTCCTGTACACCTTCCTCGCATCCGTCCCGCTCCTCCTGAGCGTGTTCGCCCTGTACTTCTATACCACGCCGCACACGTTCGACATGACCCAGATCATCGCGACGACGCCGGTCCCGATCGGCGCGGTGGGCGACCTGATGTTCGTCGGCCTGCTCATCGCCTTCGGGACGAAGCTCCCGACGTGGCCCCTGCACACGTGGCTGCCGGACGCCCACGTCGAGGCGCCGACCGGCGGGTCCGTGATCCTCGCGGGGATCCTCCTGAAGCTCGGCGGCTACGGCCTCATCCGCTTCAACGTCCAGATGATCCCGTCCGCGGCGGCGGACATGTATTGGCTCCTCGCCCTGGTCGGCGTGGTCTCCATCCTCTACGGGGCCCTCGTCTGCCTCGCCCAGGACGACCTGAAGCGGATGGTCGCCTTCTCCAGCGTGAGCCACATGGGCTTCGTCACCTTGGGGATCGCCGCCGGCGTGTACGGGTACACGCAATTAGGCCGCGGGGCGGTCCTCGGCTTCACCGGCGCCATCTTCCAGATGTTCGCCCACGGCCTCGTCGCCGCCGCCCTCTTCATGATCGCGGGGTCCCTCGGCCACATCCTCGGGACGCGGAACATCTCGGAGCTCGGCGGGATCGCGAAACGCGTGCCCCGGATGGCGACGTTCATGATGATCGCGTTCATGGCGTCCTTGGGCCTTCCCGGCCTCGTCGGGTTCGTCGCGGAATTCTCCGTGTTCGTCGGCGTCTACGCGGCCTTCGGCCTCCTCGTGTTCGTGCCCATCCTGACCGTCGTCTTCACCGCGGCGTACTACATCTGGGCGATGCAGCGGTCCATCTTCGGGCCTCCGAACCCGCGGTGGGAGTCCGCGTCCGACTTGCGACGCTTCGAGGTCCTGCCCCTCGCGGTCCTCGCCGTGCTGTTCGCCGTCTTCGGGATCGCGCCGGTGGGCATCCTCAGCATGCTGTCGACGTGGGCGAATCAGGTCCTCGGAGGGCTGTGAGGTGCCGGCGTACGCCGTCTTCCTCCCCGAGGCGATCCTCGTCGGGACGGCCCTCGCGAGCGCGGTCCTCGGCTTCGCGTGGCGGGACCGGCCCGAGCGGCTGTGGCTCGTCGCGCTCGTCGGCACGGGGCTCGCGACCTTCGTCACCCTGGACATGATGGGCCTCGGGTTCACGAACGCCCTGCGGCTCTCCTTGTGGCCCTCGCCCATCGGGAACCAAGGGGACTTCACGACCGAGCTCAAGATGGACGTCGACCAGTTCGCCCTGTTCTTCCAGGTGATGTTCGTGTCCGTCGCGTTCCTCGTGGTCCTGGCGTCCCACGGCTTCCTCCGCGCGGAGGAGCCCCACCAGGGGGAGTACTACGCCCTCATGCTCCTCGCGGTCGTCGGCATGATGTTCGCGGCTGCGGCGACGGACCTCTTCCTCCTGTTCCTCGCGTTCGAAGTGTCGAGCCTGAGCACGTTCGCCCTCGTCGCGTTCCGGAAGCGGGAGAAGCAGGCGACCGAGGCGTCCGTGAAGTTCTTCATCATCGGGGCCGTCAGTTCCGGGGTCGTCCTCTTCGGGATCTCCCTCATCTACGGGCTCGCGGGGACCACCGCGATCGGCACGACGACGGACCTGCTCCGGCTCCGCGGGTCCGCGGCCTCCCCGGGATTCACCCTCGTCGGAAACGCCGCGGCCGAGCCGCCGCTGATCATCGCCCTGGTCCTCCTCGTCGCGGGCTTCGGGTTCAAGGTCGCGGTCGTGCCGTTCCACATGTGGGCCCCCGACGTGTACCAGGGGTCGCCGACGACGATCAGCGTGTTCCTCACCGCGGCCTCCAAGAACGTCGGGATCGTGGCCCTCTTCCGGGTGTTCCTGATCGGCCTCTTGAACGTCCAGGTGGACTGGGTCGCCGTCGTCGCGATCCTGGCCATCGCCACGCAGACCGTCGGGAACGTCCTCGCGATCCCGCAACGGTCCGTGAAGCGCATGCTCGCGTATTCGAGCATCGCCCAGGCCGGGTACATCCTGATCGCGCTGCCGGTCGGCGCACTCGCCCTCCAGTCGAGGACCCCGAACGACGCCGCCGCGACGATCGCGGCCTACGGCCTCGTCGGCGGCATGCTCCACGTCTTCGTCTACGCCGCGATGAAGGCGGGCTCCTTTCTGGTCGTCGGGGGGACGGAGGTCCGCGGGATCCCGGACGACATGGACGCGTACAAGGGCCTCGGCAAGCGAATGCCCTTCCTCGCGTTCGCGATGACCGCCTTCCTGCTGAGCCTCGCGGGGATCCCGCCGCTCGGCGGCTTCTTCTCGAAGTTCCTCCTGTTCTCCAGCGCCATCTACGCGATGAACTTCAACCAATGGTACCTGGCGCTCGCCGTCTCCGGCGTGCTGAATAGCGCCCTGTCCCTGTACTACTACGCCCGGGTCATCTGGTACATGTACATCCTCGAGCCCGAGGCCGCGTCCGCCAAGGAGTCGGTCCCGCGGACGATCGAGGCCGCGGTGGGGATTGCCCTGGCGGTCGTCCTGTTGACCGCAGTGATCGCCGTGTTCTTCCTCGGCTACCTCACGGACGCGGCGCGCGGCTTCTTCGGCTTCTGATCGCTCGTTTCGCCGCCCCCCGACGAATCCCTTTATCCGTCCCACGAGAGATGAGACCTTCGATGGCCTCGAACCCGCGTGGCGGTCCCCGGGTCCTGATGCACGTGGACATGGACGCCTTCTATGCCGCGGTCGAGATCCGCGAGAACCCGGCCCTGGAGGGGAAGCCGGTCGTCGTTGGAGCGGACCCGCGGGAGCATCCCCGCGGCGTCGTCCTGACGGCGAGCTACGAGGCCCGACGCTACGGGATCCGATCCGCGATGTCGTGCGTCCAGGCCCTCCGCCTCTGCCCGCAGGCCCTGTTCGTCCCCCCGCGGTTCGAGCTCTACGGCCGCGTGAGCTCCGAGATCATGGAGCTCCTGCGAGGGTATGCGGACCACCTCCAGCCGACGGGGATCGAGGAAGGCTACCTCGACGTCACGGAGCGATGCGCGGGGAGCTTCTCCCGCGCCCAGGACCTCGCCCGGGAGATCAAGGCCGCCGTCCGGACCCAGCAACGCCTCACGTGCTCCATCGGAATCGCGCCGACGAAGGCGGCGGCCAAGATCGCGTCGGATTTCGAGAAACCGGACGGCCTGACCGTCGTGTTGCCCGACCACCTGGTCGAGTTCCTCGCCCCCATCCCGGTCCGCAAGATTTCCGGCGTCGGGCCGAAGACCGCGGAGCGATTGAAGGAGCTCGGCCTCGAGACGATCGGGGACATCCAGAACTACGGTCGGCAGGACCTCGTGGAGCTCCTCGGGGCGTACGGCGAATACGTCCACGACGTGGCGATGGGCCGGGACGAGGGCGCGGTCGTCGAGCCGACGGGACCCCCGGAGTCGATCAGCACGGAGACGACGTTCGAGCGCGATCTCGAGCGGTTCGAGGACCTTTGGCCGGAACTGGAAGGCCTCGCGAAGTCCCTCCATGTCCAGCTCCTGGGGGAGAAGTTCGCCTTCCGGACCGTCGGCCTCAAGGCCCGCTATTCGAACTTCGAGACGGTCACGCGGTCCCGCAGCCTCAAGATCCACACGGCCGACCTCGAGCCGATCCTGATCCTGGGCCAGATGATGCTGAAGGAGGTCCTCGTCCCGGGCCGCAAGGTCCGTTTGATCGGCGTGCGCCTCTCGAACCTGAAGGAACGCGCGGCCCCGCAGGCGACCCTCGCGAAGTGGGCGACCGCGGCGAAGGGCTGATTAGAGGACGGCCACATCCAGGGCCTCTCGACGTTCATCATCCTGTTCGGGACCGCGAAGATGGGGGAGCCCGCGACAGGAGCCCCACCGGGTTCGTCGCCGCCGTGATGCCCTCCCATTCGAGCCCAATCAACTGGCACTCGCAGATTGCTTTCGCGTCCTCGGCGCCTGGCGCGGACCGCCTCTCAGAGGGCTTTGAACGGACCCGTGACGACGACCTCGACGGGGACGTCGTCCAGGGAGTCCGGCAGCTTCGTCCGGATCTTCGGGTGATCCTCGGCCACGTAGATCCGGATGACCTCCTTCCCGTCCTTCTGGCCGATGCCGACGCCGACCACGCCGCGCATCTTCATGATGCGGCCCTCATGCCGGCGCTTCACGGCTTCCGCGGATCCCATGTGTCCATTCCTATGGTCCTCGGGGACGATAAATCCGTCGGCGGCCTTCCCCAAGGTACGGGCGGGGCCAAATTTGGACAAGGTTCTTGTAGTCCGGAGCGGGGACGGGAAGCCGATCGGACGGAAGGATCGCCCGACTCGGGATCGTGACCCTCGTTGCCCTTCACCGCCTTCCATCCAGTCCTCGTCTGGCCCCTCTGGATGAAATCTCCTCGGCGGTTCGACTTCATCGCCCTGACCGTCGGCGCCTGCATCCCCGACGTCTTTGAGCCGTACTTCAACCTCACCTATACGGACCCCGTGTACAGCGTCCAGCGGAACTGGACCCACTCCCTCTTCGGGGCCTCCACCTTGGACCTGGCCGTCGGCCTCATGGCGGCCGTCCTCGTCGTCCGACCCCTCCTCGCGTGGGCGAATCGAAGATGGCCCTCCGGCCTCTGGAGCCGATTCGCGAACCACGACTTCCTGGAGCGGAGGTCCTGGCCCATCGTCGTCCTGTCCGTCTGGATCGGGGCCCTCTCCCACGTCCTCATCGACGTCCCGTTCCACGCGCCGTTCCGCCTCTTCTTCCCGTTCGTCGCCAACAGTTGGGTCTTCGACTGGCGGTTGCAATTCATGGCGGACATCGCCTCGACCCTGATCTTCGGACCGCTGCTCGGATACCTCCTGTACACGTACTGGTGGCGGCCTTCCCGAGGAGCGCCGCGCCCGACGTCGAAACGGCCCGCGGTCAAGGGGGAGGAGGCCGGATGAAGCCATCCTGCATGAGGAACTTCGTCTCCTCGCGGGCCCGTCGGATCAGCTCGAGCGCGTGGTCGAACAGCTCCTTGCGGCCCTTGTGAACGCGGGCGATCCCCTGCTCGATCGCCTTCATGCCGACCGCCGCGGCCTCCCTCGCGAAGACGTCGAGTTCGTCCATCGTCGGCACGATATGGGTCTCGTCGAGACCGCGCTCCTCCGCGACCCGGGCGAGCTCTTCCGCCGCCGCGATGCACATCTCGTCGGTGATCGTCTTCGCGCGGACGTCCAGCGTGCCTCGGAAGATCCCCGGGAAACCGAGGCTGTTGTTCACCTGATTCGGGAAGTCGGACCGGCCCGTCGCGATCACGCGGGCTCCCGCCTCCGCGGCCTCCCAAGGCCAGATCTCCGGGACCGGGTTCGCGATGACGAACAGGATCGAGTCGTCCGCCATCGAGGCGACCCACTCCTTCTGGATCACCCCGGGGCCCGGCTTCGAGGCCGAGATCACGACGTCGACTCCCCTCATCGCCTCGGCGATGCCTCCCGTGCGGCCCTCGCCGTTCGTGACCTGGGCGAGTTCCCACTTCTCCGCGAACTCGTTCGCGGCGGCCTCAACGTCCTTCCGGCCCCGGCCGACGATCCCCTTCGAGTCGACGAGGATCAGGTGTTCCGGCTTCAGGCCCGCGGCGATCAGCAGCTTCGCGGTCCGGATGTTCGAGGCTCCGGCGCCGATCAGGGTGACGAGGACCTCAGGGAGCGTCTTCCCGACGACCTTGAG
>DASQXV010000060.1:0-2477 GCA_035639595.1 Thermoplasmata archaeon
GTGCCCGCCGTACTGCTCCTCGACGCTCGCGGAGACCGGGAGGTCTTCGTTCAGGTAGATCCGGAGGACTTCCTCCGCGGCGGAGCGGTCCGGCCGCGGGATCTCGATGATCTCGTCGAACCGGCCCGGCCGCAGGAGGGCGGGGTCCACGAGGTCCGCGCGGTTCGTCGCGCCGATCACGAAGACGTCGTGAAGTTCGACGAGCCCGTCCATCTCGCTGAGGATCTGCGCGATGATGTTCTTGTGCACCCCGGAGGTGTCCATCATCCCCCGGACGGTGAAGAGGGCCTCGATCTCGTCGAAGAAGACGATGCTCGGCTTCTTCTCGTGGGCCTGGCGGAAAATCTCCTTGATGATCCGCTCGCTTTCCCCGACCCACTTCGACAGGACGTCCGCGATGCTGACGTTGAAGAAGGTCATGTCGTTCTCCGTCGCGATCGCCTTCACGAGGAGGGTCTTGCCGCAGCCCGGAGGCCCGTACAGCAGGATGCCCCGCGGCGCCTCGAGGGAGATCTGCTCGAACAGCTTCGCCTCCTGGTATGGGAGGACGACGACGTCCTTGATCCGCTCGATCGCCTCGAGGAGGCCGCCGATCTGCGCGTACTTGACGTTCGGCTTCTCGCCCAGGAGCAGGGACTTGACCTCGAGGTTCGGCAGGACTTCGAGGACCTCCATCGTCGGCGGGAGCACGCTGATCTGGAACCCCGGTTTGAGCTTCTTGTACACGCCCTTGTCGCAATCGATGAGGCGCTTCTCCATGTCCCCTTCGATCGAGATCACGAGCTTGCCGTCCATCATATCTGCGACCTTCGCGATCACGCCCTCGTTGCGGACCGCGCTGCCCTCGACGATCGCGTAGGTCTGCGGGTGCACCCAGACGTATTGGCCCACCCCGAGCTGGGACTTGTCGACGAGCCCCGTCGAGACCTTCAGCAGCTCCGTGGCGCGCGCCACGACGACCTGGTTCCCGTCCAGGTCGGGGCCCTCCTTGCGGACGACGTAGGCGTACAGGAGGGGCGGCTGCTTGATCTTGTTGAACTTGTCCTCGTAGGCTTTGAGGCGGTATTCCCGTTCCTCGATCTCGTAGCGGAAGGAGTGAAGGTCCCTCTCGTATTGCCGGCGAAGCCGGTCCATCTTCTCCTCGAACTCGTCTCGGACTTCGTCCACGGACTTCGACGCCTTCCCTTCGCCTTCCTCGCTTGCCATTCCTGGATCACCGCGTGCGTGCGCGCTCGAATCGGTTGGGACGCGACGGCATCCTCCCTGCCGACGCAAGCCTGTGGAACAAGGTGCGGTCTCGTCCCATCCCTTGTTAGAAAGTGGCATCCGGAATTAAAGCTTTTGTTATCGGTATTGGGCGTGCGACGATTTCCTGTTTTCACGGGAGAAAGTACGGATGCGGGACGGCCGTCGAACAGAATCGGTCCTTGTCGTCGTCCCGTGGACCGTCGGGGGTCGCGAAAACGGTCCGTGGCCGCGTCGTCATGCCCTGTCGGCGTGCCTTCACGCTTCGACGAGCGCGTATGCACCTTGGATCAGCTTCTTAAGATACGGCATGAGGACCCGGGCGAGGGCCATGTCGCCGTCCCAGTCCTCGAGCTGGTCCCAGTGGTGGTCTTCCATGTCCTTGATGCATCGCTCGATCTGTCCGGTCCACGGTCCTGCGCCGTCCCCTTCGATCCGGGCCGCGAGGATCAGCCACTTGCCCCGACCGATCAGGATGTGCATGTGGCCCACGGTCATCTCGTTCAGGTCCGCGGTCTCGTCCCCGCGCAAGGCGTCCTTCACGAACTGCTGGACCGCGGTCAGCATGCCCGTGAGGATGTCCGTATCGATGTCCGGCCGGAGGCGTCGCGTCTCGTGCTTGATCAGGATGCCGTCGCGGTGGTAGAGCAGGAAGACGTCTTCGATAATCGCCTCCGACGACTTCGGAGGGGCCGCCGTGACGGCGGGCTTCGCTGGGGTCGCGGCCCGCTGCCGCCGGAGGAGCAGGAGACCGCCGCCGAGGACCGCCCCCAGGATGGGCAGCAGCCACCAGAAGTCCCCGAGGGATAGCCCCGCGACGGGTGCGGTCGCGAACTGGAACGTCCGCGGGTTCTGCATCCCGTTGCCCGCGGTGTCCTTCGCGCCGGTGCCGATCACGACCGTGTAGGTCGTGCCCGCGGCGAGGGTCCCATTCGGGACGAACGTGAATACGCGGGAGTCCGCGCTCCAGCTGAACGTCCCGGCGACGCCCGGGGTAACGGAGAAGGCCGCTTCGACCGACGTCCGGTTCATCGGCTCGCTGAACGAGACCTGGATGATCGGGGATTGGGTCGTGCTGTTGGTCGGGGACCACGTGACCGCGCTCGGGGCGATGGAATCGACGAGGGTCCACGTGTCGTTCCCGCTCGGCGTCGTCTCGACGTTCCCCGCCCGGTCTTTCGCGATCGCGCGGAATTGGTAGACGATCTGGGAGGCGTTCGTGAACGTGCCCG
>DASQXV010000061.1:0-8926 GCA_035639595.1 Thermoplasmata archaeon
ACTGGAAGTGGGAGTCCAGGTCGAGCCAGCGGACGTTCCTCTGCGCGAGGGCGAAGTGCAGCCCCGCGGCGATCGACAGTTGAGGCTCTCCCATGCACCCGACCATTGTCGGGTAGCCGGCGGACTCGCACAGCGTGTTCACCTCCATCGCCTTGAGGAGGCCGCCGTGCTTCATGAGCTTCAGGTTCACGGCCTTCGCGGCGTTGCTCCACCGCAGCTTCTTCACGTCCTCCGCGGTGAGGACCATCTCGTCCGCCATGACCGGGATCGGGGAGGCCTCCGTCAAGGCGCGCATCCCCTCCCAGTCGTCGACCCGGACAGGCTGCTCGAACACGCTCACGTTCTCCCCGCGGACGTGCTTCGCGAAGGCGAGGGCGTCGCTCCACGAGAACCCCTGATTTCCGTCGACCCGCAGCTCGACCTGGGGACCGACCGCGTCCCGGATCGCCTTGACGCGTTTCGCATCCCCCTTCCAGTCCCGCCCCACCTTGATCTTGAGGGCCCGGAAGCCGACGTCGACCCAACGCCGCGCGCGGTCGACCGCTTCCGGCGCGTCCATTATGCCGATCGTCATGTCCGTGGGCATCCGGTCGCGGCGGCCGCCCAGGTAGGCGTACAGGGGCAATCCCGCGGCTTGCGCCGCCAGGTCGAACAGGGCCATGTCGACCGCGGCTCGGGCGCTCGGTTGGTTCTGGGCGAACTTGTCCAATCGCTCCTGGACCTGGAAGGGCTTCTCGAATTCCACGCCCGGGAGGGTGCGCGTGAACGTCTGGAAGGTGTTCAGGACGGAGTGGACGTTCTCGCGGGTGACCTCCGTGGGAGCGGCACACCCGTGTCCGATTAGGCGGCCGGCATGAAGTGCGAGGAAGACGACCTCGCTGATCTTGGACGATCCGCGGGCGATCGTGAAGGCCTCTTTCCTCTGGAGGGTCAGCGGGAGGAATTCGATCAGGTCGATGCGCATCGCCGTCGGAAGGCGAATGGGCAATATGAATTCCTCGCCATTTCCGGACGCCTCGCGACGACGGCCCGAATTCGACGACGCGTCAGAGAGCCATCAACATTCCCGCCGCGGCCTTCATGGAGCGGCGCGCGTCCTCGAGGCGGATCTGCTCGTTCGGGGCGTGGGCCCGGCTCCCCTGATATCCCACGCCGGGAGGGTGAGGGGCCGGCGTGCCCATCCGCGTGAAGTACCAGGTGGTCGAGGAGCCGTACGACCACGGGAACACGTTGGGCTCGGTCCCGTACACCTCCCGGGTGGCCGCGAGGATGGCCTGGGGCAGCTTCTCCGAGATGGACGAGGCGGCCGGTTCGAAGATGGAGTCCTTCACGACCCGCACGTCGGGGAAGCCTTTCGCCTTCAGGTGGGCGACGAGCTTGTCGAAGATCGCGTCGGGCCGCTGGCCGGGCAACAGGCGGAAGTCGAGCTTCGCATGGGCCACGGCGGGGTTCACCGTCTTGTGGCCGGGGCCGGTGTATCCGCTCCAAATCCCGTCGATCGTGCACGTCGTCCCGTACGCGGCCCTCTTGAGGCGCGCATACCGGGTCTTGCCCCCGAAGATTTCCCGAGCCCCGTAGTCCTCCCGGTAGGCGAGGGGGTCCGAGGTGTTCTTCCGAAGGTACCGCAGCATCTCCAGTTCGGGCGGGGGAACCCCATCCAGGAACCCATCGATGAGGATCTTCCCGTTGTCGGCCCGGAGGGACCGCAAGGCTGCGATGAGACGCCACGCCGCGTTCGGGATCGTGGTGGCCAGGGACGAGTGCTGGTCCACGTCCGCCGTCCGGACCTCGAGGTCGACGCTCAGGATGCCCTTCGAGCCAAGGCTCAGGGAAGGCTTCCCGTCCCGAGTGTGCGCCGCCGCCTCGATCGTCGCGCCGAGGCCCCGGAACAGCTCCGGGTGGGCGTCGGCGAAGGGGAGCATATGGGGACTGCCGCTCTCCTCCTCCCCATCGATGAGGAACCGGACGTTCACCGGGAGGCGCCTGACGACCTCCCGGATCGCCTGCACGGCGAGGGCCTGAGCGACCGTGTTCCCCTTCGTGTCCGCCGCGCCGCGGCCGTACAGCTTTCCCTCGCGAACGATCGGGTCGAAGGGATCCGACTTCCATTCGTCGAGCGGGTCCACGGGCTGGACGTCGTAGTGGTTGTACAGGATGACCCACAGGAGGCTCGGGTCTTCCTCGACTTCGCCCACGACGACGGGGGGTCCATTCTCCTCCGGGACGAAGCGGACGTCCGCGCCGGCGGCCTCGAGAACGTTTCGCGTCGCCTCCGCCCCCTCCTGAAACTTGGTGCCGTGGGCCGAAATCGTGGGGACCCGGACATAGTCCGTGAGGAGGGAGGCGAAATCCTCGAGGCGTGTGTCCAGGACGGAGTAGACCTTCATCCGGTCTTCAGAGGCGATCATGCGTGGGCGGAGGGCGTCCAGGGCGATGAAGGTGCGGTCAGCGAGAGACTTCAACGGGCCGCGGCCCTGAGTTCGGAATCCCAATCCTCGTCCCCCCGCCCCCGCGCGCCAAGGGCGTGACGATCGGCGAGTCGAAGGTGCGCTAGGAGCAGAACGCTCAGGGGCTCATCTGCGGGCAAGCCAGAGGAGGACGCCTCCTGCAAGAATGGCTGCCAGGATGTACGCGATAACCCGGCTCATCAGCTCGTCGACAAAGTAGTCTTGCGAGGCTTGGACACCCCGTCGGCGAGATTGTGTGCGAATTGGGACGTCTTCCATCGGGCCGTTCGCCGGTTTCGGCTCCGTCGCGAGCGGCCGCTCCTTCCGCGACTTGTCAGCAGGTTTCCCCACCGAGATCGCCGTCCGGCTTTGGAGAGCCTGCGGCTGGCTCACCAGTTGTCCCGCGAGGCTCGCCAACCGTGTCGACTCACGATCCAGCTCGGCTTTCCGGGATTCGAGACCGGACGCGGTCTTGGGGGCCTCTTTCTCGGACTCCGCCATCCTTGCAATGTGGACCCTAAGGTCCGGCGTCGCCGAGCCCGCCTGGTCCTCTATGGCGGCCAGCTTCTGGGAAGCCTCATGGAGCCGAGGGAGGGTCGCTTGGGCCTCCTGCTCTGCCCGAGACCTTCTCGAATCGAGGTCCCGAATCCGTGCTTCCACCTCTTGGCCTTTGACTTGAAGTTCGGACTCCCGAGCGGCGACGGTCTTCTCCCGGAAGGCCATCTCCTCCGACCTAGCGCGTAACGTCTCTTGGAAGGCCGTGGAGTCGCGCTCAAGTCGCTCCTGTTCGGACCGAATTTCCGCCTCCTTCGCGGCGAGGGACCTGAGGACTGCGTCTCTCTCCGTCCTCAGGCGGACCGATTCCGTCTCGGTGCGCTCCCGCAACTGCTCAAGTTCGAGTCGTTGGGCTCCCAGTTGTTTCTCTGTCTCCTGGACCGCGGCTCGTTCCTGCGCCAGCATCACCGCCTTGGAACGAAGCGTCGCTTCCACCCTGGGGAGCCGGCCTTCCCACTCCATGAATTCACGGACTTTCGGCGCGAATCGCTGCGCGATCTTTCGCGGGACGGCATAAGCCTCCTGGAGGCGCGCGAGAGTCGCTTGGGCCTTCTTTTCCGACTTGTCCGCCTCGGACCGGCGTCGCTCCAACTCGGCGATTTGGTTCGCAGCGTCGGCGGCCTGTCGCTTCGCCGCCTTCTCCGCCTCGTCCGCGACGAGCGCCCGCCGCTGGGATTCCGCGACGATGCGCTCCGTCTGTTGGACTAGGGCGGCGGTCGCGTCGCGCGTCGATTCGAGCTGCTTCAGTTCCTCGGACCGCTTCACCGCCCAGGCAGACCTCTCCCACTCGAACTCCTGCCGCGCCCGTAGGACGTTCGCTTCCAGAGCCTTCAGCTCCGCGAGCCGGGCCTCAGAGCGCTTCCATGCGGCGTCCACCTCGGAGGCTTTCGCGCTCGCGGCCTTCTCTTGCTCTTCGAGCTTCGAGCGTTCGAGTTCGAGCTGGGCCGTTGCGGCACGCAAGGAGCGTTCGCGCCCGTCGATTTCTTCCATCCGCCGTCCGAGTTCCGCCGACCGGGATTCCGCGATCGCCGTCATCTTCTGCTGCTCGCTGCGGAGCGCGGTCTGGAGCACCTCCCACTTTTGGCGTCTTTCCCGCTCTTCCGCTTCGAACTTCCTCTCGGTCGCGTCGAACTGGGCAGCCCGTGCGGTCGGGTCTGTCTCCCGGCGGGCGAGCCCCTCGACCTGGCCTGACAATTCCGTCGTCCGCGACGCCGCTTGCCGTTCCCTTGACTCGAGCTCACGAATTCGAGCCTCGACATCCTCCTCTTCGGCCCGGAGTTCCGCCTCCCGCAAGGTCAGGGCCTTTTCTCGGATCGCCATCTCCTGCACCTTCGCCGCGACGGTCTCTTGAAGGACGGTCGCGTCGCGCTCGTTCCGTTCCCGCTCCGCTCGGATTTCCGCATTTCGCGCCGCGAGCGATTGGCGGACCGAATTCACCTGCGTTCGCATGCGTGCGGACTCCACCTGGTAGCGACCCCGCAGTTGCTGGAACTCGAGCCGCTGGGCCTCGAGTCGTTTCTTCGTCTCTTGGACCGCGGCGCGTTCCTGCGCCAGCCTCACCGCCTTCGAACGAAGCGTCTCTTCCACCCTGGCGAGCCGGCCTTCCCGTTCCATGAATTCACGGGCCTTCATCGCCAATCGCTGCGCGATCTTCAGCGGGGCGGCGTACATCTTCAGTGCCTCGCGCTGAGCGGCGGGGCTCGCCTCCGGTGCGTGAACCGCGGCCGTTTGCCCGGCCGAGTCGAAAGCGTGTTGGGCCTCTTCCCGAAAGGAGGGCTCCCGCGAATTGACGTCGAGGGACCGCAGTTCCAGGTCATCCCCATGACGTCCCCCCAAAGTCCGTATCCGGGACGAGGTCTGCATCGCCTCATGCCGGGCGAGTTCCTCCGTCGACGCGGATTTCGAATGTCGGCCGGCCCGCCCTCCGAAGTTGAACCAGGCCGCAAACAAGCCTAGTAATGTGGACCCTGAGATGACCAGGGTCGAATCTCCAACGAGAGAATTCCTGTTACGAATAGCCAGTAACGAAGAGAGGAAGGAAAACCAAGCGACGGCCAGTATAACCATATGTATCGGTCGAACGATGCGACCTCCATCAGGGTCCGCCATCTCCACCTCACCCGTGGCCAGGCCGATTCGATGCCAAAACCTTTCCCGCAGCCTTCAATCGTGTGCCCGCGCTTGCGGCCACACGATTCGGAGACAGCGTCAGTCCTTCAATCATGGTCTGCGGGAGTCCAGGACGGAATACCTTTCGTCCGTTCTTCAAGGGCGATCACGCGGGAGGGTATGGCGTCGAGGCCGATGAACATACGCCCCGTGGGAGGCCCTTCGGGCCGCCCTTGCCCACTTCGTCCGCGGGTAGAAGCGACAGAAGTCCGTGAAGGAGCACTGCGGGCACTTCGGGCCCATGGGGCGGCAGATGTCCTTTCCGAAGCGGATGAACAGTTCGTTGATGTACAGCCAGAAGCGCTCCGGGACGGTGGCCATGAGCCGCCGTTCCGTCGCCTCCGGAGTCTTCGTGCGGACGAGCCCCAACCGGTTGCTCACGCGGTGCACGTGCGTGTCCGTCGGGATCCGCGCCTCCCCGAAGCCGTAGACGAGGACGCAGTTCGCCGTCTTCGGGCCGACCTGGGGGAGCTCGATCAACTCCTCGTACGTGCGCGGCACGGCCCCGCCGTATCGCTCGAGGAGGACCTGGCTCACCTTTCGAATCTGAACCGCCTTCTGGCGGTAGAAGCCCACGGGTCGGATCCGTCGCTCGACGTCGGAGGGATCCGCGGCCGCCAGGGTCCTCGGGGTGTCGTACTTCGCGAACAGTCGCCGCGACGCGACGTCCGTCATTTCGTCTCGCGTCCGCTGGGAGAGGATCGTCGAGATCAGGACGAGGAAGGGGTCCTCCCGTTCCGCGACGATCTTCGCGAGGGCCGTTTCCCCGCGGTGGAGGTCTCCGTCCGGCAGGTATCGACGCGCGAGGTCGCGCATGATGTCCGGGATCCGCTCACGGACGGACGCCGAAGTAGCCAAGGGCCTCCCCCGCGGTGTAGATCGACCCCGCGATGAGGACGATGTCCCGAGGCCCCGCCGCCCGGACGGCGGCCTCGGTCGCTTCGCGGATTGACGGCAGGGCGACGGCTTCCGCATACGGCCGGAACGCCGCGGCGACCTCCTGCCCGTCGAACGCGCGGGGGCTCTTCGGCCGTCCCGCGTAGACGCGGGACGCCCGGGGGCCGAGGGCCGCGGCCATGCCTTGCAGATCCTTGTCGTTCAGAATCCCGACGACGAGGGAGACCTTCCTGCCGGGGAACAGGTCCGTCATGGCCTCCGCGAGGGCCTCCGCGGCGGGCCGGTTGTGCGCGCCGTCGACGAGGACGGTCGGCGACTCCCGGATCCGCTCGAGCCGGGCCGGCCACCGGGCGGCCGCGACCCCTTCGCGGATCGCGCGGTCCGGGATCGTGAAGCCCGCGGACCGCAGCTCGGCCAGGGCGGCCACGGCGATCGCGACGTTCTCCACCTGGAACGGCCCGAGCAGGGGCGTCCAGACCTCGAGGTCGCCGAAGGGGCCCCGCACGATCACCTCCTGGCCACCGAGGTCATGGGCCCCGCGGTGCAGGTCGACGTCCCGGCCCACGACGAGCAGGGGAGCGTGGACCTCGCGGCAGCGGGCTTCGATCACGGGCAACGCCTCCTGGGCCACCGTCACCGCGCGGGAGGCCGGCTTGATGATTCCGGCCTTCTCGCGGGCGATCCGAGTCACCGTCTTCCCGAGATGCTCCGTGTGTTCCAATCCGACCCGGGTCACGACGGAGACGAGGCCGTCCACGACGTTCGTCGCGTCCATCCGACCGCCCATCCCGACCTCCACGACCGCGACGTCCACCTGCCGTTCCCGGAAGTACTGGAACGCCAACGCGGTCGTCACCTCGAAGAACGTCGGATGGTCGATCGGCCGCGCCGAGGTCATCGCCTGGATCGCGGGCTGCATCCCGGACCACAACCGGAGGACGTCGTCGTCGGCGATCGGGACGCGATCGACCTGGATCCGCTCATTGAATCGAATCAGGTGAGGCGACGTATAGAGGCCGACCCGATAGCCCGACTTCTGCAGGACGGAGGCGGCATAGGCGCAGACCGAGCCTTTCCCGTTCGTGCCCGTAACGTGGAGGACCTTCAGGTCCCGATGCGGATCCCCGAGGAGGGAGAGGAGACGCCGGACGTTGTCCAGCCCGAGTTTGATCCCGAACCGCTCGAGCCGATAGAGATGCTCGAGGGTGGCCTCGTAGTCCATGAACGGCCGGGCAAACCGACCGCGGGAATTAAGGATTCGGCCATGGACGCGGTCGCACCCTCTCGCCGAGTTATAGTTAAATAACTATAACAACCGGCGCGGAGGGCCGAACGACCGATGGTCCTGCCCGCTCCGGATGATCCGTGCGAGCGATGCCCATAGCTATATATCGAGCCGGGAAGGTTTTCGCCGCGATGCACCCGGCGGAGCGGTTGCGAGGGGTGAAGAGCCTCAAACTCCAGGGGAAGACGATCGTCCTCGGGGTCACGGGGAGCATCGCCGCGGTCGAGACGGTCCGTCTCGCCCACGAGCTCATCCGACACGGGGCCGACGTGCACGCGGTCCTCACGCGGTCCGCGACGACGATCCTCCATCCGAACGCACTCCAGTATGCGACCGGCCATCCCGTCGTGACGGAGATCACCGGCGCGATGGAATACCTGGAGATGTGCGGCCGGGACGGCCGCGCGGACCTCCTCCTGATCGCGCCGTGCACGGCGAACACGATCGGGAAGATCGCGCAGGGCATCGACGATTCGACCGTCACCACGTACGCGACGAACGCCTTGGGTTCCGGCATCCCGATCCTCGTCGCCCCCGCGGCGCACGACTCGATGATGGAGAACCCCGCGGTCGCGGCGAACGTCCGGCGGCTCAAGGAGCTGGGCATCGAGATCATCGAATCGAGGCGGGAGGAGGACAAGGCGAAGCTCGCGGACGTCGATGCGATCGTCGCCCATGCGATCCGCCGGCTGGGCCCGAGGGACCTCGCGGGGTTGCGGGTCCTCGTCGTCGCGGGATCGACCGTCGAGCCGATCGACGACATCCGGGTGGTCACGAATCGCTCCTCCGGCGGCACGGGCATCGAGCTCGCGAAGGCCGCGTTCGAGCACGGGGCCGAGCTGGAGCTTTGGCTGGGGCGGCACGAAGCCGCCGTCCCGACCTGGATCCCATGGCGGCCGTTCGAGACGACCGCGGACCTCGAGTCGATGGCGGAGAAGGCCGACGCGGACTTCTGCCTGGTGCCCGCCGCCATCTCGGACTTCGCCCCCGCGAAACCCGCGAAGGGGAAGATCCCCAGCCGAGAGGGTGGCTTCACGCTGGACCTCCAGCCGACCCCGAAGGTCTTGAAGGCGTTGCGGAAAGGGGCGCGGAAGGCCCTCATCGGGTTCAAGGCGGAGGCCGGCCTCGGCGGGGCGGACCTGAAGGCGCGGGCGATCGCCCTCCTTAAGGAGTCGGACCTCGACTTCGTCGTGGCGAACGACGTGGCGAAGGTCAAGGGGGACGGGACCGCCATCACGATCGTCGATCGAGAGGGCCGGACCGAGGTGTTCGAGGGATCGAAGGTCCTCGCGGCGGAACGGGTGTGGCGGGCCGTCCTCCATGGTGTCCGAGGGTGAGGCGTTCTGCCCTGGACACGTGACCGCGTTCTTCGTGGTGCATGACGACCCGGATCCCCGGAAGAAGGGGTCCCGCGGCGCGGGGATTTCCCTGAGCCTCGGTGTCCGGACGACCGCGAGGGCGCGCGACGCGCCGAGGCCCTCGATCGACATCCTGGTGAATGGCAGGCGGCAAAAGTCTGAGGTGACCCGGTGGGTCGTCGAGCGGATCCTGGGCCCGCGACCCATGGAGGTCA
>DASQXV010000062.1:0-14785 GCA_035639595.1 Thermoplasmata archaeon
GATGAACGCGCGGTGTCTCCCGTCATCGCGACGATCTTGATGGTCGCGATCACGGTGGTACTCGCCGCGGTGCTGTACGTCATGGTGTCCGGCCTCATCGTGGGGCCGGGGGCGTCGAAGCCGCTGGTGACGTTCAGCGCGGTGACGAAGCAGAACGCCGTAACTTGGACGTTCTCGATCGCGTCCGCGCAGCCCGCGGTCGCGGCGACGAACTACAAGGTGAACTTCGGGATCGGGACCAGCGTCGGGACGGCCGTGAACATGGGCACAAGCAACGTGAACACGACCGTGACGGTCACCGGTGCCTCGCCCTCGTCCGTCGGCGTGAAGTGGACGGATGTTGGCGGCGGCGGCCAAGTGAAGGGCGGCGACATCTTCACGATCGCCTTCCCGTCCGCGCCCGCCTCGGGGACGAGCCTGACGTTCTACCTGCTCTACTCGGACGGGTCCTCGATCCAGCAGCAGGTATGGCAGGCCTGAGTCACCAAACCGGAGGGCCTTAGGCCCTCTCCTTTTCCCTTTTCCTTTTCTGCTTTTCGCACGCGACGTGAAGCACAAATACCCGTGCACCTCCCTTCGCGGCATCCTTTCACGAGCGTACAATAAGCCGTTAATACCGTGGCCCCTTGAACAAGGTTCGGAACGAGGCGCATAATCCGTCCGAATGACGCGCCGGCGTCGCCGACCCTCTCCCTCCAACGTGGCGCCGGCGCTTTTCCCCAATCCGTTGTGTTGATGGGACCTCGTCTTTCGGGAACGAACCGAGGCCTCACCAGGTCCATTTGAATTCTTCGATCGGCAGCGCGAGGGACGTCGTGACCTCCGTCACGCGGCTGAACTGGACCATGAAGTCCGCGGCGGTCGCCGCGTCCGGCGCTTCGAAGATCACAACCGCGTCGGGCTTCCCGAGGAGCCCGAGGAATTCGTGGACCATCACGTTGTTCGGGAGCTTCGGATGTTTGAACAGCCGGGTCGCCTCCTCGAACTGGCCCGGCAGGACCCTCAACTGCATGACGAAGAGCATGCCCTCACCTGGGCGCGCATCATCGAGCGTCGCTATATAATCGTGCCGCGGCGGTTATCGGCCGTCCGGGGTCAGCGAATCGAGCGACCGCTCCCGCACGTGGATCAAGTGGGATTGCGCGACCGTGGTCCCCAAGACGTTGTCGGACCAACGCTGCCGCGGGTCGCCGTCGACGACGAGGCCCGCGAGGGTGTCGAGCAGGGGGAAGGCGAACCAGAAGAGCTTCGGGATGTTCCGGACGACGGCCTTTCCGAAGGTCATCGGCCCGCGCAGGGACCGGACCTCGAGTCCGACGATGAACTTCCCCACGGTCGTGCGGACGAGGGCCTCGAGGACCGTCGAATAGGTGAACAGCACGATCCCCCCGAAGATGCCGAAGACCCACGGAGCCCGGACACCTTGCATGTATAGGAGGGACCACAGCGGGGCGAAGACCGTGGTGAGGTCGAGGAGATAGGCGATGACCCGCTTGATCCAATGGATCTGAAAGGTCCGATTGTGGCCGATGATATCGAAGCCGCTCACCACGAGCGCATCCCGTCATTGCGATGATTGTCTCGCTATTAAAACATCCGTCCGGGAAGGAGGACCGCGTTGACAAATCAAGGACCACTCAGCTCGCCCATCAGTCATCACGGTTCAGCCTGGGTACGATCATCACGGTGGCCCCCGAGAAACGGAGCCGCGGGCCTTAGGCTTTGTGTTCGGCCGGGGCGGGACCACACCTATATGCGCGGCGCCCGCTACGCGAATTCGTGGATCTCTCCAAGCGACCGCGCCCCCTCAGACTCCCGTGGCCCGAGAATCCCCCTCCCGTGTAGAGGCCCCCATGCGACCGATCCGACTCCTGGGCTACCACGCGGGGCAGTGCGATCCGAAAAAGTGCACCTCCCTGAGGCTCGAACGGTTCCGCCTGCTGACGCTGGTGCCTCGCCCCTCGGGATTCCCGCGGGGCGTCGTCCTGCTCACCCCTAAGGGAGAGCGAGCCTTGTCGCCTGCGGACGCCCGCAGGGCGGAGGACCGCGGCCTGGCGATCGTCGACGTCTCCTGGAAGCGAGGCGCGTTCCCCGCCGTCCCCCAGGCGACCTCGCGGGCCCTCCCCTATCTCCTCGCGGCGAACCCCGTGAACTACGGAAAGCCGTTCCTCCTGTCGTCCGTCGAGGCGCTCGCCGCCGCGCTCGTGATCTTCCGCCGGGAGGCGGAGGCCCGCGCGATCCTCGGGAAGTTCTCCTGGGGCGAGCAATTCCTGACCCTGAACGCGGAACCGCTCGCGGCCTACTCGACGGCCGAGGACAGCGCCGCGGTCGTCGCGGCCCAAGAAGAATTCATTTGAAGTCCGGGGGCAACAGGTCCGGGATCCCGTCCTTGATCTCGTACCGATGATTGCAGGTCTTGCAGAACAGGGAGCCCTCGAGGATCTCGTCCCTCTCCACGTCGACCGTGAGCGCGAGGTCGCCCTTGCACACCGGGCAGCACAGGATCTCCATGAGGTCCCGCTTCATCGGCCGCGGGTACGCGGCGACGCGGCTTAAGCCCATCGCGGCGGGGCCTCCGAGGCGCGTCCCAAAAGGCTCTTGGCGGGACGGGCCATCGGGAGCCGCGCCCCTCCATGGGAATCCGACAATTCCTAATATACCGGGTCCCTGATGGGCCGACCTCCCGGAGGTTTGTGGCGGCGTGGACGAAGGCAAGGGCTGGCTCCGTTCGAACTGGCGGACCGCCATGGTCCTCGTCCTGATCTTCGGCCTCGCCCTCTTCCTCCGCACCTTCTTCGTCTCCGGCGTCGGGTTCGTCCTTCCCCCGGGGTCGTGCGACGCGATCTACACGCCGACCTTCAGCGGCGGATCGGACTCGTATTACTGGGACCGCGCCTTGTGTTACTCCTTCCAGACTGGGCGGGACCTCGGGACGGACCCGATGCTGAACTATCCCCTGGGCCTCCAGAACCCGCGGCCTCCCCTGTTCCCCTGGTTCTCCCTCCTCGTGGGACGGATCCTCTCTCCCCTCTTCGCGAGCGGCTGGCAGGCCGTCTTCTTCACGTTCCTCCTCAGCACGGGCCTCTTCGGGGCCCTGACGATCTTCCCGACGTACGCCCTAGGCAAGGAGGCGTTCGGCCGGAAGGCGGGCATCATCGCGGCCCTCCTCCTCGCGATCAGCGTCGGGCACCTGCAGCGGAGCGCGGCCACGGACACGGACCACGACGCCTTCACCCTGTTCTTCGTCGTCACGACGTTCTACTTCATGCTCCGCGCCCTCCGCACGCTGAACCGGCGTCGCTGGGTCGAAGGCTGGTCCACCCGGGCCGCGATCGTCTCGGGCGTCCGGCTCTTCGTGAAGGAGAACCGGACGAGCATCCTGTACGCATTCCTCGCGGGCCTGTCCGTCGCCGTGATCGCCCTCGCCTGGCAAGGCTGGGCCTACGTCGCCGTGATCCTCATGGTCTGGTTCGGGGTCGAGCTGTTCCTCGATCGGTTCCGGAACGAGGACACGATGGGGGCGTGGATCCTGTTCGTCATCGCCCTCGGGACGCCCCTCGTCCTCGCCCTCCAGTGGTACGTCGTCCGCACGCAGGTCCGCGTCTGGTTCGACGTCCCCGTGTACCTCTTCGCGGCGTCCTTCGTCCTCGGCCTCGCCTTCACGGTCACGCGAGACTACCCGTGGACGCTCGTCATCCCGAGCACCTTGGTCGCGGCCGCCGCGGGCCTCGGCGTCGGCGTGCTCGTCAACCCGACCCTGACGACCGCCTTCGTCACGGGCGCGGGCTACTTCATCCAGTCCAAGGTCGTCTCGACGATCGCGGAGGACCAGCTGCCCGGGATGTCCCAGATGATCCTGGCGTTCGGCCTCTTCACGTTCGGGCTCGCCCTCCTCTCAATCGGGTACCTGGTGTACCAAATCCCCCGCAGGCGGGATCCGTCCTACAACCTGTTCGTCGTCTGGGCCGGCGCCGCCGTCTTCATGGCGATCACGGCCGCCCGGTTCATCTTCAACGCATCGCCCGCGTTCGCGCTCCTCGCCGGTTTCGCGGTGGACCAAATCCTCGTCCGCGCGGATTTCGCGACGATGCGCCGCACATACCGGTCCCTCGCGACGGGCAGCTGGCGGAACGCGATCCGGAAATCCCTCAAGCTCCGCCACATCCTCGCCGTCCTGGGAATCGTGTTCCTCGTCCTCCTCCCGAACGTCTGGTGGGCCGTCGACGCGTCCATCCCGTTCGACCTGAAGGCCCAGTACGATCGGCAGATCGGCAATCTCTTGCCGAGCTTCCTCCGAGCTCCGGGCTACAACCCGAGCCAGGGGCCGTTCTACCTCGGGGCGTTCGGGTACAACGTCCCGAAGGCGTCGGAGTACTATCCGGCGGCCTGGCAATGGTTCGCGACCCGGGACGCGGATCAGCCGCGGGAGCTCCGGCCCGCCTTCCTTTCCTGGTGGGACTACGGCTTCGAGGCCGTGGACCGCGGGGCCCATCCGACCGTGGCGGACAACTTCCAGGACGGGTTCGCCCTTTCGGGCCAGTTTATCACGGCGCAGAGCGAGTCGGAGGGCATCGCCCTCCTCGCAATCCGGCTCCTGGAGGGGGACATGCGGTTCCATCGGCCGAACCTGAGCCCCGGGGTGGTCGACGCCCTCAACGAAGCGGGCCTCTCTCCGGACCTCATCCGGGGCGTGCTCCTGCGGCCCGCGGACTACATCCCCACGGTCCTCGCGGACCCGGTCCGGTTCGGGCCCTGGGCACCGGACATGCAGCCGCAGAACGCGGGGTACATCTTCCTCACGCGTTGGATCACGGAGCGCCTCGACAAGGAGGGCATCGTGACCCTGTACCATGCCCTCCGCGCCGCGACGGGATGGGACATCGGATACTTCGCGGTCGACGCCCGGCTGTTCCCGATCAGCGTCCAGAACACGGGGATCTTCTACGCGCCGGTCAAGCTGTCGGACCACCGCATCCTCCAGCTCCCGGACGGGCGGGTCCTGCCCGTCGACTTCTTCCAGATCCTCGTGACGACGAACCTCCATGGGTCCGACACCCCGATCCAGTTCATCGGCCCGGGGGAGCAGATCAATACTCAGAAAATCTCCTATCGCCCAGCCTTTTACAACTCGATGTTCTACCGGGCCTACATCGGCTACTCGCCGACGGACCTCGGCTCCCCGGGCGTCACGGAGATCCCCGGGATCGGTCAGTCCCTCCAGTCGACCCCGCCGATGCCGGCCTGGAACCTGACCCACTTCCGCCTCGTATACCGGACGGCGTACTACAACCCCTACCGCGACCCGGCGAACCACACGGACTCCTGGCGGGCCGTGAACTACGATGAGGCCCAGCGGCTCCAGGCGAACATCACCGCGGGGACGATCCAAGGGACCGTGGACCTCAACCCCACGACGAGCGTCGCGAACGGCGTCGTCTTCCTCCGCTACTACGACGGCGCGTTGGTCAACGGAACCGTCTGGGCGGGCTCGTCGCCCCTCCCCGGCGTGCGCATCACGGTGACGGACGAACTCGGGACGCCGCACTACGTGACCACGACGGACGCCGCCGGCCGGTACAGCGCGCTCCTGCCCTTCGGGGACATCACCCTCACCGCGTCCGTCGGCACGCCGACCCGGACGACCTTGGTCAACTCCCGGATCCTCGCGACGACGAAGGTCCACGTGACGGAGGCCCAGGCGATGCGCTCCCCCGCGGACCTCGACGGGGACGGCCTGCCCGACTGGATCCTCTCGCGGGACCTCCGGACCGAGGTGCGGCAGGTGCACGGGACCGCGTACTACGATCTGAACCGGAACGCCGCCTTCGGTGCCGGCGATGTGCGGGTTCCCGGCGCGACGATCACCCTGACCGATCGGGACTTCGACTACCGGCGGACGGGAACGACCGGCCTCGATGGGACCTTCTCGATCGGAGACTTGCCCCCGGGGACCTATTCCGTGCGGATCTCCGCGGAAGGCCGACTCCTCTCGACCGCCGACATCACGCCGAACGAAGCCTCGGGAGCCGCGCAGGACGTCCGCGTCCCCTTCTCGATCGTCCGGGGCGCGACGAAGTCCTCGGCGGGCGAGACCGTGCCCGCCGCGTCCGTGGAATTCCGGGACGAGACGAACGGGACCGTGATCCCGGCGGTCTCCCAGGAGGACGGATCCTACGCCGTCGGGCCGCTCCTCGCGGGCAACTTCACGATCACGGCGGCCTCGGGAGACCTCGCGTCCCCGCCCACGCGGGCGTATGTCTCGGGGTCGGACGTCGACCTGAACCTCACCCTGGCCCCCTCGGGCCTCGTCGCCGGGACGACGACCCTCTTTGGGTCCCCCCAGCCCTTCGCGACCCTCGCGTTCCAATCCGCGGCGGACCCTCAGACGATCCGGACGATCTCGTCGGATCGAGACGGCCGCTACTCGATCCGCCTCGCGGCGGGCGACTGGTTCGTGAGCGGATCGTTCTACGCGTCGACGGCCCTGTACGCGGCCCTCGGGCGCGTGACGGTCGCCGCGGGCGCCACGGCTTCCCTGTCCCCGAACTTCGTCACGGGCGTCCGGCTGAACGGGACCGTGAGGAGCCCGACGACGGGCGGGAGTCCCCAGGCGAGCGTCGCCTTCGCGAGCGCCGCAGGCGAGCTCTGGGTCCGCACGGACTCCCAAGGCGACTACCTCGCGCTCCTCCCCTCCGGCCCCTACGACGTCGAGGCCTTCAACCGAGCGGGCTCGTATTTCGCCTCCCTGTCCATCGCGGCGAGCGGCCGGATGGACATCGCGCTCGTCGCGAGCTCGGAGACCGTCGCCTGGCGCGCGTACCGGGATACGAACGGTAACGGGACCGCGGATCCGGGCGAGGACGTCCCGGGAGCCCGCATCGATTTGCGGGACGCCCTCGGCGCCCGGGTGTTCCTGACGACGCCGGTCAGCGGGGACCTCACCGTCCCGCTCTCCGCCAACCGGACGTATGGGGGGACGGTGACCGCGACGGGATACGAGCCCGTGTCGATCCCGCCATCGACCCCGGCCGTCCTGCAGGGGACCGTGCCCGTTCGACTGACCCCGAGCCTCGTCCGCCTCCAGGGGACCGTCCTCGTCGATGGCGGGGCGCTCGTGAACCACCCCGTCCGCGTCGCCCTGGTGCCCGTCGGAGGCGGCGCCGTCGCCTCGTCCTCGACGTCCGACTCGAACGGGGGATTCTCCCTCGGCCTGGTCCCCGGGACGTACGCAGTGGTCGTGGACGAGAACGTCTCCACGTCACGCGATGCGCGGTACCAGAACCTCGGGCCCGACAGGATCGTCCTGGGCGTCGGCCAGCCGGGCCTGTCCCACGACATCCGCGTCGTCGTCCGAAATCGGATCCAAGGCGAGGTGACCCTCGCGGGCCAGCGGGTCCCCGCGACCTTGCGGTTCGACGGCCCCGAGCGGGGGACCGCGAACGCCTCGGCCGCGGGATACGAGATCTACCTGAGGCCGGGCACGTACACGGTCACGTCGAACCGGACGCAAGGGTCGAATGACTACGCGTTCGTGTCGTCCGTCACGGTCCCTTCGGCCGCGAACGTCAGTTTCGTCTTCGCGGCCGCGACGCGGGTCTCGGGCCGCGCCCTGTTCAGCGGCGCGGGCGTCCCGGGGCCGATGCCCGTGTCCTTCGTGCGCCAGGGCGGCGGGACGTTCGACGTCGCGACGGGCGCCACCGGGACCTATGAGACGGTCCTCCCTCCGGGCAGCTACTCCGTGAGCCTGAGCGGGGCGGGCACCGCGACGGAGGGCGGGATCCTGCGGTACTACCGGTTCGCGTTCCAGGGGAACCTGATCGTCCCGACGAACCAGGCGACCTTGGCGTACGACCTCGCGACCTCGAGGGGCCTCGACAACACGACCCTCTCCGGGCATGTGACCTCGGGAGGCGTGGGGACCGCGGCGACCTTGACCTTCACGGCCCGGGAGGGCGGCGCAATCACGGCCCAGGCCGCGTCGGACTCGAGCGGGGCCTACGCGGTGCCCCTCGCCCCCGGCACCTACGACGTGTACGCGACGCCCGCCACCGGTTCCGTCGCCTTCCTCGATCGGATCACGGTCCCCCATGCGGCGACGGTCGGCCGAGACATCCGCCTCGTGGGAGCGTTCGTCCTCTCCGGGGTCACGACGGATTCCCAGGGGGCCTCCGTCTCCACCGCCGTGACGATCCAATCCTCCGGGCAGATCGACCTCCAGTCCGACGGGAGCGGCGCGTTCCGTGCCCTGCTCCCCGCGGGCGCGTACTCCGTGACCGCGACGCGCAGCGCCTCGGAGCGGGGGATCGCGGTCACCTACCGGGCGACGACCTCCGTCTCCCTCCATGCGGACGCCTCGGTGAACTTGCGGCTGGAGAAGGTCGTGGCCCGCTCCGCGTCCCTGACGTGGGATGCGACGGAACGCCGGACGATCCCCGCGGGCGGCACCGTGACCTACACGATCGTCGTGCGGAACACGGGGAACGTCGCGGACACCCTGACCTTCTCGGGGACGCCGGCCGGGTGGACGTTCGCCTTCGCGCCGTCGTCGATGACCCTGGACTACGGGACCCCCGCCCCCGGCGCGACCCTCCGCGTCGTGATCCAAGCGCCCGCGGGGGCCCTCGTCGATCACGGCCCCATCCAGATCGCCGCGACGTCGGGCGCGGATTCGAGCACCGTCGGGACGGTCACGGTGCAGGTCGACATCGAGCGCGTCCGGGCCCTGTCCGCGGCCCTCGAGGCGTCCGCCCCCGTGTTCGACGGCCATCACCTCGATTACGGGATCGTCGTCAAGAACGCGGGGAATGGGAGGGAGAGCGTGGACGTGGCCGTCGCGAACCCCGACGACCTCGCCGCCGCCGGTTGGTCCGTCCAGCTCGGGACCTCCAACGGCACGTTCGACGGCACGACCCTGCGGAACGTGAGCATCGACGCGAACGGCTCCGCGCGGATCTCCCTCCGGGCCCAATCCGCGACGGGGGCGAGCGGGGCGCAGGTCGTCCTCCGCGTGTCCGCGCAGGATTCCGCGGCGGTCTCCGCGGAGACCTCCTTCGGCCTCGATCTCCCGGACCTCGCCCCGGGCGGGGCCACGGCCTCGGGGCCGGAGATCACGCGGACCGCGCCGACGAACACGTGGCTCCTCGCCATCGTCGTCGGGGCGGGCGCGGCGGTCGCCGCGGGCCTCCTCCTCTCCCGGCGGAGGCGATGAGACGACCCGCGGCGCGTGCCTGGCGCTCATCCTGATCCTCGCCGCCTTGGCCCTCTTCATCGTCCCCGCCGCGGCCCAGGCCCCGATCTTCGCGACCGTGTCCGGGCCCTCGGCCGTGGGCGTGGGCCGGACCGCGACGTACGACCTGACCGTCTCCGGGGGCCCGGGCGACCCTGTCAACTACTCCGTCTCCTGGTCCGTGTCGGGCCCCGACCCCGCGGGCGCCTCCCCCTTGGCCGCGAGCCCGGGGAAGCTGTCGGGGACCCGGTCGACCTTCCGATTGAACGTCACGGGGGCGGCGAAGGAGCAGACCCTCACCCTCACGGTCACCGTGTCGGCGAATGGTACCGGTGGAGCCCCGCCGGAGTCCACGACCGTGGAGCGGTCAATCGCGGTCGTCACCCCGATCGTCCTGAGCGGGACGTTCCGGAACGCGGGGTCGACCGCGGCCCTGAACGTGACCGTGCGCTTCTACGTCGACGACGGGTTCGTCGGCAACCAGACGATCGCGCGCCTCAACCCGGGCGGAACCGCGACCGCGACGTTCGACTACCTTCCCGTGGGCCTCTCGACGGGCGAGCACCGGGTCCGGATCGAGGCGGACCTCGACGGGGACGGCACGGTCGACCCGGCGCGGGGCGAGACGATCTCCTCCGACGTCTTCTACAAGGGCACGCCGCCCCTGAGCACGGGCCTCGCCGTCCTCGTGGGCGTCGGGGTGTTCTTCCCCGTCTTCCTCGTGACCGCCGCCCTGCGACGCCGGAACAAGCCGTGATCACGCGGGTTCGAGGATCCAGACGTCGGAGTGGTTCCGGAGGAGCATCCCGAGTTTGGTGCGGCTGATGCCCGCCCGTTTCAGGAGGGACTCCAGCCTGGGCTCCTCCGGGAGCTGGACGTCGCCGTCGACCCAGGCCGCCGCGACGGGCTCGTACCGAACGCCCGCGTCCCCGATGCGGACCCGGGCCGCGGCGGCCTCGCGGAACGTATGGAGGACGATGTGCATGGACGTGACCGCGGTGGGCCGGACCTTGTGGTTGTAGTAGGCCGCGACCTCCTTGTGGACGGGGGCGAAGGAGCCCACGCGCTTCGCGTACTCGCGCCATCCCCGCTCGAAGGGCGAACGGGGCGTCGACATGCAGCGGTCCGTCACAGGGCGGACCTCCTCGAACGTCGACAGGATCGACTGGCCCTCCCGGAGGGCGGCGAGGAACTCGGACCAGGAGGCGTATTCCTCGCGGGGCATCGCCTCGGCGAGGTTCTTCGCGAGGGACACGAGGTAGTTGTTCAGCCCCGCGACCCCGACCTTGCCCGCGAGGTCCTCCAGGAAAAGGTGGGTCGCGATCTCGACGAACGGATTGCCCTCCGGCATCCGGGAGTCCGCGGGCACGTCAGCGGCCTCCCGTGATCCGCGCGCCGCGGAGGACGAGCGCGTAGACGCACTCGTAGTTCCGGAGGAGGGCCCGGACGTGGTCCTCGTTGATGTTCACCTGGACGACGTTCTTCGAGGAGATCTTCGTCTCGCCGCTCCACCCCCGGGTCGCGAGGAGGAAGCAGGCGAGCGGGTTCCCTCCGACCGTCACGTTCTTCGCGATCTCCTCCCGGAACCGCTCGTGGAAGACGCAGAAGTTGCACACCGCGATGTTGTGGACGTTCTCGTTGTACTCGTCGGTCACGGCCTTGTCCGCGGGGCTGATCCGGCCCACGGAGAAGCGGGTGCGGAAGATCGTCGGGACGTAGCAGCACTGGCGCATCGCGTACAGGTACCCGACGACGTCCCCGTCGACGTCCGTGATCGCCATGTCCGTCAAGGGCGTGACCTCGCCCTCGATGCTGAAGGCCGTCCGGCTTTCCCGCACGGCGACGTTGAAGGACGTCCATCCGAGGTACGCCTCCTTCCCCATGCGGGACGCGAGGTTATCGCCGACCCGCTGCCAGAACTCCACGACGCCTTCCGCGCCGGCCTTCTCGATCATGTCCTCGATTAGGGAGGCGAGCGCGACGTCGATCATCGGGGACCTCGGACCATGGGATCACACGAAGGAACTCAGGATCTGTTTCAGATACGCGCGCCACTCCTTCTCCGCCTTCGCCGCGACGGCGTCCCCCTCGAGCTCCCGCAGCCGGTCCACGAGGATCGTCAGGAACCGCTCCCAGTGGGAAGGGGTCATGTACGGCGCCGTCGTGCCGACCTCGTTGTACGCGAGGGTGACGATCTCCTGGAGGGGACCGGGCCCGACGAGGGCGCCGAGCTTCGCTTGGAGGAACTGCGCGATCTCCTTGTTCTTCTTGAACTCCTTCGTCTCCCCGAACTTCTCGACGAACAGGATCCGCGTGAGCCGCTTCAGCTCCCCCGCGACCGCCTCGTCGTAGGAGGCGAGGACCTCCGGCGTGATGGGCCGGGACTCGAACAGGTGGCGCACGACGATCGATGTCTTGAGGACGTTCGCGAGGACGCCCTGCATCTTCGTGATCTCGACGGGCTTCGTCGTGAGGAAGACGAGGAAGGCGCGGTCCCCGACCCCGGAGATGACGATCGTGCCCGCCTCGAACTGCTGGACGGACATCATCATGTTCTGCCCGGAGAGCTGGCTGCAAAGGTGGGCGAGGTTCCCCTTGAGGAGGTTCAGCAACCGATACTCCCGCGGCTCGAGGCGGTCCGGAATGGAAGAGGAGAAGATCCGGCCATCCACCCCGAGGAACATCGCGATTTGCAGGTCGCTCTCCTCGCGCGCCCTCTTGAGCTCCGTGTCCAGGAGGTGCTTGAGGTGGCCGACCGTCTCGGCCCCCATCGTCTTGTCGACCTTGCCCGCGTAGGGCATCTAGCCGCCCCGTTTCAGCCCGTACGAGGAGAAGAGGACCTGGAGGACTTCCTCCGGCGAATATTCGTAGTCCCAGCTCTTCTGCATCCGACGGATGCGCTCGACGACCCGCGCGGGGGCCTTCATCGCCTCCGCGGTCTTCAGGGCCTCCTCGAACGTCTTCGCGTGGCTCCGGGTCTGCTCCTCCGGGATGTGGGCGGGGCTCGACCGGACGACGATTCCGACGCCGCGGGCGAACAGGTACGGATACACGCCCTCGCCGTGGTGCGAGCCGCGCATCTTCAGGAGCTTGAGGGTGCGGTTGAACGCGCCGCCGATCGGGTAGTATTGCAAGTGGATCGCGCCGTCGGACAGGTAGATCGGGAGGAGGACGTCCTCCCCGATCGTCTCGCCAGGCTTCGCGTGCTCCTCGACCGTGCACAGGACCACGCCGAGCTCTTTGAGGGTGTAGAACAGCTTGCCGATCAGCTCCCGCTGTTCGAGCTTCTCCGTCGTCGCCCAGATGACCGGGGTCATGGGATCGATCACGACCCGCGTGGCGATGTTGTAGTCCGCGCGGGCCTTGACGAGCTGCGGCAGCTGCTCCTCGATCATCTTCTTGAAGTTCCGGCCCTTGAGGTGGATGAAGAACAGGCTTTTCTCGTAGTACTTGCGCATGTCGAAGCCCATCAGGTCGGCCTCGCGCATGATCTGCTCCGGCGGCTCCTCGAGGGTCACGTACAGGGCCTGCTCGCCCTGCTCGATCCCTTCCATCGCGAACTGGATCGCGAAGGTGGACTTGCCCGTCCCGCTCGATCCCAAGATGACGACGGTCGACTTGGGCCAGAAGCCGCCCTCGATGAGGTCGTCGAGTCCCGGAATCCCGCTCGGTACTTTCTGAATGTCCGCCATGATAGGGTCCTCCCTGAGGCCTTCCCTCCGAGGGGAGGCGAGGGCCTCGCTGGGTGGAATGGGGCGTTCGATGCCGGGGGCCTTTTAAGTGAATTCCGACCTGGGAATCTACCCTGATAACGAGTGCCCACGGAAAGTTCAATCCTTTCGCGGCCTACCTCGCGTCGTTACGCAGGAACCTCTCCGCGCGGACCTCGATCCACTGGGCTTTGCCCACCGGCGGTATCCGTCCGAACCAGAGACGATATCCGCTCGTCCTCTCGAACAAGGCGAAACCGAAAGAGGCCGTGCCCAACCCGCCAAGCAAGCAGAGGCTAGCTGGGATTCCAATCCCAGGAGGTACGAAGCGGGTCAGGAACACTTGAAACGTGATGGCAAGCGTAGTGATTGCGAGATACCAAACCGTCGGCTTGCGCCGAAAGGCTCGCGCCGTCCCGCATTTCCGCCAAATCCGCCTCGCTGAGAAGAAGCCGAGCATCACACCTGCGGTGGCCCCTGTTCCGACAACAAGGCCCAGTCCCGCTTCCGTGATCCCCCCTCTCAGGACTCCTCCAAGAAGGACAAGCCAAAGAGCGAGGGCTAGAAAAGACAAGGCGACACACGAACCGGCGTGCCAACCGCGGATTACCCTCGTCATAATTGGCGCGAATTCCGCGTCGGGTGGATTTCTCGAGGCTGCGACCGGGTGCATGACTCGCGACATGAAGCCATGCCGGAACCTAAAAAGGGGAGGTTGCAAATGTGTGCGCGAAAAAAATCGACCGTTCACAACTTCCCGCGGACTGCGTCAAGCTTGTCCGCCAGCTCCTGACTCCGGGCTGCGACGGCGACCTCGCCCCGGGTCTTCTCGATCAGGCTCCGAGCGACGTCTTGCTTCCGCTTCAGCGCCACCAGGGCGGTCGGATAGTCGAATCGCATGAGCGCGTCCAAGATGCGCTCCATCTTCTCCAGGAAGGCGGACGCGAGCTTGATGTCCCCTCGGCGGAGGTGCTCCAGGGAAAACCGCCGCAATTCGCCGACGACGTCCCCGAGGCCAAGGAGATACGCGGTATCCGTGACCCCGAGTTCCTTCGGGGTCGGCAGGCCCTCCGCGTCCAGGATCGCGTGCACGAGGAACGCCTCACAGGCCTCCTGCATCGCGTTCTCGACCGTCCCGGTATGGTACAGGTCCGGATGGTCGTTCAGCAGGCTGCGGAGCTTCAGGATCTCTTCCCGAGTCTCCTGGAGCTGCGAGCCCACGTCCAGGCTCCTGTGCATCCCCTGGATCGCGGACCCGCTGAGGCGGGCGATTGTGCGGGAGGACTTGATCGTGAGTTCCCGGACCTCGTCCTTCTCGTCGAGGCGTGACTCGATGTCCTCGATGACCCGATCGAGGTTCTTCACGGCGCGCGGATGGTCCATGCCGTTATTTGAGAGTTGGCCCTCGCGCGGGTGCGTTCCACTCCCGGAATCTGTTCCACGGCCGGAGGTAGGTGTGCCACGACCGGAGTTCCGACCGGGCCCGGCGGGCAGCGCCTTCCGCTGGAGGCCTTAGTGTCAGCCCGCCCCCGCTCGTCATTTGCCCGTGTCGCCAGTCCCGACGGCTACCTTCTCGGCTCATACCGCATCGCCACCGCCCCCGAGCCAAACTCCAGCCGACTCACGAGCTTCAAGTCCACACGCTTCGATAGCCCCGCGAACAATGTCGGCCCATGGCCCGCCAGGATAGGATGCACCACGAACTCGTACTCATCGATCAATCCCAGCTCCGTCAACGCAAGAGGGAGCCTCACGCCTCTCGCGAACAGTCCCTTCCCTGGCTGCCTCCTCTCGCTCGGGGCCGATGGTCGGTTCGTCAGGACGCCAGGGACGATGGCGTGCCGTGCTC
>DASQXV010000063.1:0-17901 GCA_035639595.1 Thermoplasmata archaeon
CGCGAAGGACTTCGCCTGGATCCGCCCCTGGACGAAGGTCCTCGAGTGGGATTTGCCCTTCGCGAAGTGGTTCGTCGGCGGCCAGCTGAACGTCTCCGCGAATTGCCTCGATCGGCATCTCGCGGGACCGCGGCGGAACAAGGCCGCGATCGTGTGGGAGGGAGAGCCAGGCGACCGACGGGTCCTGACCTACCACGACCTTTGGCGGGAGGTCAACCGTTTCGCGAACGTCCTCAAAGGCCTGGGCGTCAAGAAGGGGGACCGGGTGACGATCTACATGCCGATGGTCCCGGAGCTCCCGGTCGCCCTCCTCGCCTGCGCCCGGATCGGGGCGGTCCACAGCGTGATCTTCGGCGGCTTCAGCGCCCGCTCGATTCGAGACCGGGTGGAGGATGCCGAGTCCCAGGTCATCGTGACGGCCGACGGCGGGTACCGCCGCGGGACCGCCCTCCCCCTGAAGAAGATCGTGGACGAGGCGATCCAAGGCCTCGACCTCGTGCGGCATGTCGTCGTCTTCAAGCGCGCGGGGAACGAGGTCCCGATGCGGGAGGGCCGCGACCGCTGGTGGCACGAGCTCTTGGCCGAGGCCGAGAACGCATGCGAGCCGGAGGCAATGGACGCCACAGACCCTCTGTTCATCCTCTATACGTCGGGCACCACGGGCAAGCCGAAGGGGATCCAGCATTCGACCGGAGGCTACCTCGTCGGCGTCGCGACGACCGCCCGGTACGTGTTCGACCTCAAGGACGAGGACCTGTACTGGTGCACCGCGGACATCGGCTGGGTCACCGGACATTCGTACATCGTGTACGGCCCCCTCGCGAACGGCGCGACCGTCTTCATGTACGAGGGCGCGCCCGACTGGCCGGAGCCGGACCGCTTCTGGCGGATGGTCGAGGAATATGAGATCACGATTCTCTACACCGCGCCGACCGCGATCCGGGCGTTCATGCGCTGGGGCGACGAGTACCCGAAGCGGCACGACCTGTCGAGCCTGCGTCTCCTCGGGACGGTCGGGGAGCCCATCAATCCGGAGGCGTGGCGATGGTACCAGAAGACGATCGGCGGCGGGCGCTGTCCGATCGTCGACACGTGGTGGCAGACGGAGACCGGGATGATCCTGATCACGCCGCTCCCCGGTGTGACGACGGCGAAGCCGGGATCCGCGACCCGGCCCTTCCCAGGGATCGAGGCGGAGGTCGTCGACGAACGGGGCCAGGCCGTCCCCGTGAACAAGGGAGGCTACCTCGTCCTCAAGAGGCCGTGGCCCGCGATGCTCCAGACCCTGTACAAGGACCCGGAGCGGTTCAAGAAGGTGTACTGGTCCCAGATTCCCGGGAAGTACTTCACGGGGGACGGGGCCCGGGTGGACGAGGACGGATACTTCTGGCTCATGGGCCGCATCGACGACGTGATTAACGTCGCGGGCCATCGGATCGGGACGATGGAGGTGGAGTCGGCCCTCGTGAGCCATGAGAAGGTCGCGGAGGCCGCCGTCGTCGGGAAGCCGCATCCCGTGAAGGGCCAATCCCTCGTGGCCTACGTGGTCCTGAAGGCCGGCGTGCCACGCTCGGACGCCTTGCGGAAGGACCTGCAGAAGCACGTGCGGGAGGTGATCGGTCCCATCGCGGTCCCGGACGACCTCTATATCACGGAGAAGCTGCCGAAAACCCGCAGCGGGAAGATCATGCGGCGCGTGATCCGATCCCTCGTGTCCGGCCAGGAGATTGGCGACACGACCACGCTGGAGGACCCCGGGGCCGTGGACGAGGTCCGCAAGTGGCTCGCGGAGGTCGAACAGACGGGTTCCTGAGGCTCATGCGCGGGGGCGAAGGCCGACGAAACTATGGTGAGGCCGATCGTGGAGCGCCCCTCCTGCCATCCGACTCCTGCATGAGGCCGGTCGAAACGGTAAAGTTTTAGCCTGATGCCGGCATTGTATCGTCCCATGGCCGGAGTCAGAGGGGTTTCCGGCGCGGGCCGCGGGCTGCTCGTGGTCGGCGCCGCGGCACTGCTTGCAAGCCTCCTGGTGCCCTCGTTGACTTGGTTCACCGTCTCTGGGACCAAGACCGAACTTCCTGCGGGCACCTACACGGGCATCCAGACGGCCCAACTCCTGAGCGGGTTGGCGCCGGCACCGTACACGCTCTTCGGGTATCTCGCCTGGGCCGCGTACGCGTTGCTGTTCGTCGCGGTGACGGCTGCGCTCGCCGTCGCCGGGATGGGGCGAAGGACCCGCAACGTCGGCACGGCGTCCATCCTCCTCCTCTTGCTCGAGGGGGCCCTGTTGTACGTCACCGCGTACGGGCTCAGCTTGCCTGCTTCGGGGGCCCCGGCGGTCCTCTCCGTCGGATACGGATTCGTCGCCGCGGTCGCGGGGGCCGCCCTGATCGAGGCGGGAGGCCGGATCCCGGGTCGCGTCCCCATGGCGGTCGGCATGCCGGCCACCACGATGAATCAGGAGAACCCGTAGTCCGGGCGTCGCCTAGGGATCGACCCAGTGGGCGCGGCGCGCCGCGATGAGGCCCATGACGATCGCGAAGCCGAGCAGGTAGGCCCAGCCGACGACGATTTGCCAATCCGGGATCGTGATGAGGCCGAAGTAGTACTTCGCGAGCTGCGCCGCGTGGGTCGTCGGGATCGCCATCGCGAGGGCTTGGGCGATCGGCCACTTCTGCAGGAAGTCGAGGGTGTAGTACACGGGCGGCAGGAAGCCCAGGGCGATGCTGAGGACCTGGGGGATCGAGTTCGCCCGGCGGGCGTTCTTCGTGGTCGCTCCGATCGCGAAGCCGACGAAGACGAAACCGATCCAGAGGAGGCCGGACGCGACGAGGAGGAGCAGGATGCCGAGGGCCGTCGCCGGGCCGGACAGGACGAGGAAGATCAGGGCCACGACGACGGAAGGGAGGGCGACGACGAGACCGCTCACGGACAGCCCGACGGCGTAGGAGGCCGGCGACACCTTCGACGCGACGAACATGTCTTGGAAGCGGAACCACTGCTTGTTGAAGTACACGCTCTGGGACGCGAACAGGCCCGTGAAGGAGAAGGTCAGGATGATCGCGCCGACGAGGGATTGCGTCGCGGCCCCGGGCTGGGTCGCGAACACGAAGATGAAGATGACCGGGAGGAAGGAGAAGAGGCTGATGACGACGAGCAGCATGGGGTCCCGGAGGAGCGGGAGGGCGTCGAACAGGCCGATGTAGAGGGCCTCACGTATCCTCGCTCTCAATCGAGCCCCCCACCATCTTGATGAACGCGTCCTCGAGGCTCGCCGGCTTGAACGTGACCTTGCGCTTCTCCCGGAGGCCGCGCTCGACGATCGCGAGGACCTCTTCGTCGGATCGGGGTTCGAGGACCTCGACCGCGGATCCGTTCCCGGCCATGGGCTCCATGATCACCCGCATGCCCACGCCGGTGTCGCCCTTCGCCTCCTCGACCGTGCCGAGGAACGCGGTGCGCCCCTTGTCGACGATCAGCAGGTGGTCCGCGAGGGCTTCCGCCTCGTCAAGGTAGTGGGTCGTCAGGAGGATCGTGACCCCCTTGTGGGTCAGCCCGCGGAGCATGTGCCAGACCGCGCGCCGACCGAGCGGGTCGAGCCCGATCGTGGGCTCGTCGAGGAACAGCACCTCGGGATCCGCGATCATGGCCATCGCGATGATGAGCCGCTGCCGCAAGCCTCCCGACAAGTCGGCGGCGAGCTTGTCCCGGTGCTCCCACAGCCCAAGGTCCTCCATGGCCTTCCGGGTCCTCCGTTGGGCCTCCGCCCGCGACAGGCCTCGGATGAGGCACATGTAGAAGATGTGGTCGAACGGGGAGAGGAGCATCTGCGGCCGGGCCTCCTGGGGCACGACCGCGATGTGCGGGCGGATAGCCCTCGGGTCCGCGAGGACATCGTGGCCCAGGACGGACGCGCGGCCCACGGTGGGCCGAAGCTGGGTCGCCAGGATCCGGAGGAGGGTCGTCTTGCCCGCGCCGTTTCGTCCGAGGAGGCAGAAGATCTCGCCCTTGCCGATGGAGAAGGAGACCTCCTCGAGGGCTTTCGTGCCGCCGGGATACGTCTTCCCGAGCCCTTCGACGCGGACGACCTCCATGAGGCGCGTCCAACTGGACGGCGCTACTTGAGTCTTCTGCGCGGCGGCCCACGACAACTCCCGCCCGCAGGGAGAATCAAGAGGACCCGAAACGCTCGCGTCCGACCGCACCATACGTCCCAAATGTTTATCGTCGGACCTCGATTCCGCCGTACGTGGAACGGACCTCCTTCGACATCGTGATCGTCGGCGGAGGGGCGGCGGGCCTCCGGGCGGCGATCGCCGCGGCGGAGACGGATCCCGACCTTACCATCGGCCTCGTGTCGAAGGTCTATCCCATGCGGAGCCACACGGTCTCGGCGGAAGGCGGCACCGCGGCCGTCCTGAGGGACTACGACTCCTTCGACCTGCACGCCCTCGACACGATCAAGGGCTCCGACTTCCTCGCCGACCAGGACGCGGTCGAGTTCTTCGTCGCCCATTGCCCCGAGGAGGTGGTCCGGCTCGATCACTGGGGATGCCCGTGGTCGCGGGACGAGGACGGGCGGGTGAGCCAGCGGGCCTTCGGGGGCATGTCCGCGAAGCGGACCGTGTTCGCCGCGGACAAGGTCGGGTTCCACATCCTCCACACCCTGTTCCAGACGTCGATGAAGTACGCCTCGATCCAGCGGTTCGACGAATCCTTCGTCACGACCTTGATCGTCGACGGCGGATCGTGCGCGGGCGTCGTCGCGATGGACCTCCGCGCGGGGACGATGCGCTCGATCACCGCGAAGGCGACGATCCTCGCGACGGGCGGCTGCGGCCGCGTCTACGAATTCACGACGAACGGCTTCATCAAGACCGGGGACGGCATGGCCCTCGCGTACCGCGCCGGCGTGCCGCTGAAGGACATGGAGATGGTCCAATTCCATCCGACGTGCCTCCCGGGGACGGGCATCCTGATCACGGAGGCGGCTCGCGGGGAAGGCGGATACCTGATCAACAAGGACGGGGAGCGGTACATGCAACGATACCTCCCCGGGAAGATGGAACTCGGGCCACGGGACATCCTGTCCCGCGCGATGATCCAGGAGATGGAGGCCGGCCGCGCCTTCGAGGGTCCCCACGGCAAGTACCTCGGCCTCGACCTGCGGCACCTCGGGGAGCGGAAGATCAAGGAGCGCATCCCGATGGTCCGCGAGCTCGCGGAGAAATACATGGGGCTGGACCCGGTCCGCGAGCCGATCCCCGTGCGGCCGGGACAGCACTACATGATGGGGGGCGTCGCCGCGAACCTCAAGGGGGAGACGACCCTGCCCGGCCTCTTCGCCGTCGGCGAGACGGCCTGCGTCTCGATCAACGGCGCGAATCGCCTGGGGTCGAACAGCCTGAGCGAGTGCCTGGTCTTCGGTGCCTCCTGCGGCATGGCCGCGGCCGCCTTCGCGAAGAAGAAGGTCAGCTTCCCGCGCGTGGCCGTCGGCCGGGACGCCCTTCGGAAGGAGGAGGCTCGCGTGTTCGATGGCCTCCTGGGCCGCGAACGCGGGAAGGAGTCCGTCGCCGGCATCCGGGTCGAGATGCAGCGTCTCATGGACCGGAACGTCGGGATTTTCCGGACCGAGGCGGGCCTCGCGGAGGCCTGCGGGATGCTCGCGAAGTTGCGAGATCGGTTCGGGGCCGTGGGCCTCGCGGACAAGGACCGGGTCTTCAACACGGAGCTGACCGGCGTCCTGGAGCTGGACTTCATGCTCGATGTGGCGACCGCGATCGCCTACACGGCGTTGAATCGGAAGGAGTCCCGCGGCGCGCACAGCCGGACGGACTTCCCGCAGCGGGACGACGCGAATTTCCTGAAGCACTCCATGACCTTCCGCACGGAGGGCGCTCCGCGGATCGACTATGCGCCCGTCACGATCACGAAGTGGCAGCCGACGGAGAGGAAGTACTGACATGGCCGACCAAGAGGTCGTGTTCCGCGTCACCCGCTACCGGCCGGCACCGGGGAGCCGCCCGACGACCCAGGACTTCCGGATCCCGTACCGGGACGACATGGTCATCCTGGACGGCCTGAATTACATCAAGGACCACGTGGACCCCAGCCTGACGTTCCGATGGTCCTGCCGGATGGGGATCTGCGGCTCCTGCGGGGCGAACGTGGACGGCCGGCCGCGCCTCACGTGTGGCACCTACATCCGCGACGTCCGCAAAGGCGTCGTCCGGGTCGAGCCCCTCGCGAACTTCCCGATCCTGAAGGACCTCGTCGTGGACTTCGACGACTTCCTGAACAAGCTCGCTTCCGTCAAGCCGTACATCATGCGGGAAGACTGGGGCGACTGGAAGAAGGAGTACACGCAGTACCCGGAGGACCTCGAGGCCTTTCGGCAGCAGAGCCTCTGCATCAACTGCATGCTCTGCTACGCGGCCTGTCCCGTCGTCGGAGCGAGCCCCGAGTTCGTCGGGCCCGCGGCCTCGGCCCTCGCCCTCCGGTACGTCCGCGACTCGCGGGACGAGGGCGCCGCGGAACGGCTCGCCCGCCTGAACACGAAGACCGGGGTTTGGGAGTGCACCTTCGTCGGCGAATGCTCCGTCGTGTGCCCGAAGGAGGTCGATCCCGCGGGCGCGATTCAGACGCTCAAGTTCCTCGCGACCCAGCGGCACATGCGACGGCTCCTGATGCCCGGCGCCCGGTGATCGGATGGCCCACGAATATCCCGCGAGGCGCAGGGCCGGATGGTGGCTTCGGAACCCGCGGTACCTGATGTTCCAACTGCGGGAGGTCGGGGGCGTCGTCTCCGCCCTCTACGGATTCCTCTTGCTCAACCTGCTCCTGCAATTGTCCGCGGGGAAGGCCGCGTACGACGCGTTCCTGGCGACGATGCGGACGCCGCCCGTCCTCTACCTGAACGTCGTCCTCTTTGGGTTCGTCCTCTGGCACGCGATCTCCTGGTTCATGCTCATCGGCAAGGCGCAGCCGATCCGGTTCACGCGGGAGCCCCTGCCGTGGAAACTCGTGTTCGGGATCAACGTGATCCTGTGGCTCCTCGTCTCCGGAGCCGTCGTGGTCCTGATCTTCGGAGGGATGTGAGATCGCGGAGGAAACCCGGCGGGCCCGCGAGTCGGTCGCGTGGAGCCCGGGCCGCGAGACGGTCCACGCGGACGGCGACGCCCCGGCCGAGGTCCTCCTGGAGCCCGTGTTCTGGAGCCTCTTCTCCGCGGGCGGCTTCATCACGGCCTTCCTGTTCCCCATCACCCTGTTCCTCCTATTCTTCGCGGCGCCGTTCGGGTTGTGGCCCTCGGATCCCGCCGCGTACGCCGGGTTCGCGGCGCGATGGGGCCCCCTCGTGCGGATCTTCTTCTTCGTCCTGATCGGCGGATCCCTGTTCCATGGGATGCATCGGCTCCGGTACATCCTCGTCGATGCGGGCCTCCGCGGCCCGGCCGTCGAGGCGTTCCTCGACCTCGTCCTCAACGGGATCGCGGGCGTCGGGACTCTCGTCGCGCTTTATGTCGTCGCGCGCGGCTGGTTTTTCTAGATCGAGGCTTCGCCTTCCGCGGCCCCTTCCGTCGCGGTCGGGCCGACTTCTTCGGTTTGGGCTTGGGCCTCGCCGGTTTCGGCGCCAACGGCACCGGCGGGGGCGGTGGCGGGGGCACGCGGGGCGGAGGCGGCGGAAGGTCCGGGGCCTCCGAGATCACCTTGTAGACGAAGTCCCGTTCGCGGACGCGCTCGCGGACCTTCATCCCGACCTCTTGGCCCCGATCCGCCTGCGGGACGACGGAGTGCTCGATCTGTAACGAGTCGACGGTCTGCTCGACGTTCGTCGTCGGACCTTGGATCTGGACCTTGTCCCCGACCGCGACGCCTCCGTCCGTCAAGCGGATCGCCGCGACGCCGATGTGCCCGTAGTAGTGGAACACTTCCCCGATCTTCTTCCGCTCCATCGAATCGCGGATAGGCAGGAGGCGATAAAAGTTCTTCGCGCCGGGGATTTCGCGCGCGGCTCGGGGCGGATCGCCCGGAGGAAAGTCTTAAGAGCAAACACGAATTATCGCGCCCGCGGAAGGGGGGAAACTCCGTTTCATGGTGATGCCTCTTAACGTCCTAGAAAAATCTATCAACAAACGGGTCCAGCTGCTCCTCAAGGACAACCGGCTCCTGGAAGGGAAACTCGTCGGGTATGACGACTACATGAACATGGTCCTCGAGGACACCGAGGAGACGAAGGAGGACAATGTGCGGCGCGTTGGGACCGTCGTCCTCCGGGGGAACAACGTCGTCACGATCGTCCCGAAGTGAGTCCCGCGGGCAGAAAATAGATAATGGCGGCGCCGCTTCGGAGAGCGGATGCAGCTCGTGATCGTCGCCGGAGGGCTGGGGAAGCGGCTGCGTCCGATCACCTTGACCCGGCCCAAGGCGCTTGTCCCGCTCGTCGACCGGCCCATCGTCGTCCACGCGATCGATCGCTTGCCGCGGTCCTGCGACGAGGTCCTCATCGCCGTGAATTACATGTTCGAAGCCGTCCGCGACTACTTTCGCGAGCACGCCTTCGACGTGCCGATTCGCGTGATCCATGAGCCGACCCCCCTCGGCACCGCGGGCGCGATCAAGAACCTCGAACGCTACGTGACCGGGCCCTTCGCGGCGTACAATGGCGACGTCATCGACACGATCGACTTCGACGGCCTTGTCCGCGCCCACAAGAAGGGCGGCGGGATCGGGACGATTGCCGTGTGGCCCGTCGACGAGCCGTCGGCGTTCGGCGCGGTCGAAATCCGCGGTCGCCGCATCGTCCGGTTCGTCGAGAAGCCCGCCGTGGGCGGAGGCGCGGGCGTCGTGAACGCGGGACGCTACGTCTTTGAGCCGCAGGTGTTCGACTTCATCGCGGGCGGAAGGGAGGTGTCCCTGGAGCGGGAAGTGTTCCCGCGGCTCGTGGAACACGGCCTGACGCCGTATCGGTACGATGGCTGGTGGGCCGACGCCGGCACCCTGGAGACGTACCTGGAAGCGCAGCGCCTCGTGTTGGCGGCGAGCCGCGCGAAGATCGCGCCGGAGGCGGATGTGTCCTCCGCGGCCCTCACGCCTCCCGTCTACGTGGCCGCGGGATCGTTCGTCGAAGGCCATGTGGGCCCGAACGTGGCCTTCGGCCGAGGATGCAAGTTCGGACGAGCCCGGATCCGCGATGCCGCGCTCCTCGACGGGGCGAGCGTGGACGACAAGGCCGAGGTGGAACGGTCGATCCTCGGCGCCGGCGTCGGGATCGGAGAAGGGGCGGCGGTCCGGGACAGCATCCTCGGGGATGGCGTGCAGGTGCCGCCCCATGCGAAGGTCCTCGGGGAGAGGTTGGGGAAATGACCAAGCTCTTCGGGACGAACGGGATCCGCGGCGTCGTCGGCGAGGGGATGACGGCGGACCTCGCCGTGGGCATCGGCCGTGCCGTGGGCACCTTCTTCGAAGGAGGTCCGGTCGCCCTCGCCCGGGACACGCGGATCAGCGGGCCCATGCTCGCGCGCGCCGCGGCCTCCGGCTTGATGTCCGCGGGATCCAACGTGATCGACCTCGGCGTCGTCCCGACCCCCTGCGCCCAGTACTTCGTCGCGAAGTCCGGGCAGGCGAAGGGAGCAATCATCGTGACCGCGTCCCACAATCCGCGGGAGTTCAACGGGCTCAAGGCGATCGACGGCCGCGGGATGGAGATGAGCCGCGAAGACGAGGAGGCGATCGAGGGGATCTACTTCGAGGGCCGGTTCCGGGTCGCCTCCTGGGCCGACGTCGGAGCGATCCGCATGGAGGATACCGCGGTCCACCGATACTCGGAGGGCATCCTGGCCAAGGTCGACGCGGAGGCGATCCGCGGACGCGCGCCCCTGGTCGTCCTGGATCCCGGCAACGGCGCGGGCTGCATCGTGACGCCATACCTCCTCCGCGCCCTCGGTTGCCGCGTCCTCACCTTGAACGGCCAGGCGGACGGCGCGTTCCCCGGGAGGATGCCGGAGCCGACGCCCGACCATCTCGGGGACCTTATGCGGCTCGTGCCCGAGGTCCATGCGGACCTCGGCATCGCCCACGACGGGGACGCGGACCGCGCGACCTTCGTGGACGACACGGGCGCCTTCGTCGTCGGGGACAAGAGCCTCGCCCTCCTCGCGGGAGCGGCCGTGCAGGGCCGCGGCGGGACCGTCGTCACGCCCGTCTCGACGTCCCATCTCATCGACGACGTCGTCCGGCCCGCGGGGGCCAAGGTGATCCGGACGAAGGTCGGCTCCCCGATCGTCGGACGCACGATGTTCGAGTCCGGTGCCGTCTTCGGGGGCGAGGAGAACGGCGGCGTGATCTTCCCGGACCACCAGGTCTGCCGGGACGGCGCGATGACCGCCGCGAAGATGCTCGAGCTGGTCGCCCGCGCGGGCCGGCCCCTGTCCGCCCTCCTCGCGGACCTGCCGCAGTACCACATCCAAAAGGGGAAGGTCGAGGTCCCCGTGGACCGGCGGGAGGCCGTCCTCGCGGGGATCGTGCGGCTCGCGAAGGGACGGAAGGTCGACACGACGGATGGCGTGAAGATCCTCGAGTCGGATGGGTCCGTGCTCGTCCGGCCGTCGGGGACGGAGCCGATCTTCCGGGTCTATGCGGAATCGAAGAGCCCGCCCCGCGCGGAGGCCCTCCTTGCGGAAGGGATCGGGATGATCCAGAAGGCCCTAGGCGGCGGGTAGCGGCCCCAGGGCGATGAGGATGAGGTAGGCGAGGACCCCACCGAAGGCCGTCGAGATCAGGTTGTTCGTCTTCTTGCCCACCAGCCCACGCCGCTCCAGGGTGGCGCCGATCACACTGTCGACCTGGCATCCGAGGAACCCGATCGCGATCGGGAGGAGGATGTACGCGGGCGGCGAGGGCATCGACGGCGTCCAACCGTACATGCGCGCGAAGTAGGACAGGACGATCCACCCGACGATCGAGGTGTACGCGGCGGCCCCGAGCGCACAGGCCTGTCCGAGGGAGGAGACCCCGCCGTCCGTCCCGGGCGGGACCTCCTTCCCGTTCGTGATCAGGTACGTGTGCCGGGAAAGGACCCCGATCTCGCTCGCGAGGGTGTCCGATCCCGCGACCGCGAGGGCGGAGAGGAAGATCAGGCCGCTCGCGGGTTTCGGCAGGTCGTTCGGGAGGACGAGGGAGCCCACGGCGACGGTCATCAGCGCGGCCCCGTTCGCGAGGACGTTCGTCGACTTCCTCTCCCCGCGGATCCCCTCCTGGACCCCGAGGGCCTGCTTCGCGGCGAACCGGTACCGCGTGGCGAGGAAGCTGGAGAGGAGAAAGAAGAGCAGGAGGAACAGCCAGGTCACGTCACCGAAGATCCCGATGACCAAGCCGACGACAAACGCGGCGACGCTCCCATCCCATGTGAGGACGTTCCGGCGGTACGCGAGCGCGCTGAGGACCCCGGTCAGGAGGGTGCTGACGAGGACCGTGGACGCGAAGTCCAGCAGCACGAGCGCCGCAAAGGGGGGACCCGATAAAGCCTTTCCCCCTCGCGCCTCATCTATCCGAACCAGGAGTCAAGGGACTTCTGTTTCTCCTCTGCCCGCGCCACGCCGAACTTCTCCAGCGCGGCGTCGATCCGGTCCCGCGAGAAGTCGTGTTCGTCGCACAGCATCCGGCGCACGCCGTCCGGGTCCGGGTCGCGCAACCGCAGCTCGACCTCCGGGAGGACGTCCGGCTCCAGGAAGATCTTGCGCACCTCGTCCTTCGATTCGATGTCCACGGCGAGCTCCGCGAGGGCGCCCTCGAGGGACCCGTGCTTCTTGATCAGGGCGAGGGCCTTCTTCGGCCCGATCCCCTTGACGCCCTCGTTGAAGTCCGTCCCGATTAGGAGGCCCATGTCCACGAGCTGCTCCCGCGTGATCCCGAGGTTCCCGAGGGTCGCCTCGAGGGAGATCTCCTCCGGATGGACCTCGACATAGACCTCCTTCCGCGGCAGCTTCCTTCGGCCGCTGATCGCGAGGTTCTTCACGAGCCGCGGGGAGCCGAACAGGAGGCTGTCGAAGTCCTGCGAAGCCGCCGCGTAGGCCGATCCCCTCCGGGCCATATCGCTCGCTTGGGCCTCGCCTTCTCCCGGCGCCTGGATCCAAGGGATTCCGAGGAGGCCCAGGAGGGCCTTCGATTGCTCGACCATGTCCTCCGTCAGACGGGAGGTCTGCATCGCCTTCGTCCGCGCAGTCGGCAGGTCTCCGATTTCCACGGCCTCCCGCCATTCCCGCTCCGCGCGACGCTTGACCTCCCCGCGGGCGACGAGGGTCCGCGCCTTGAGCCGCGGCGGCTCGCCGTCGAAGACGAAGGCCGGCTTGATGCCTGCCGCGACGAAATTCGAGGTCCGGTAGATGAGGCCCGAGAGGTGCGAGGTGATGCGGCCTTTGCGGTCCATCAGCGGCGTGCCGTCTGGTTGGCGGATGATCGCGAGGAACTGGTAGAGGGTGTTGAAGGCGTCGATCGCGAGGACCTTGCCCGCGAAATCCTCGAGGCGGCGGGGCTCGAGCACGACGATGTCGGAGAGGTTGATGCCCATCCGAACGTCCGAAATGCAGGGGTTGCTATAGAGCTTCTCAGGGCGGGCTCGCAGGGACGAGGACGTCGATCTTGACGTCGGGGGACGACTTCTAGAGTCGCCGGGCGCTTGCCCAGGACTGGTTCCGCGCCGTGATTATCAGGAGGACGGAACCGTGCGTCTGGGACCCAATGTGGACGAGGCGTACCGTCCCCCGCCATCGACGACCCGGATTTCTGCGTCCGTTGGAAGCAGTGTAAACACAAACGAAACGGTGTCCTTTCTCGTCAGGAGCATGTGTCGATCCAAGAGGACGTCAGGAACGTCTCTGACGTCCCGGCAGGCAACCAGCAACCAGCGAGGTAATGGACGGCGCGGACCTCCGCGTCGCCCTATTTCTTTGTCGATCCACGAACCACGCTGCAGGCCGCGCGGTTCACATCTCCGCGGCGCGCACACCGAGGAGGAACGTCTCCTCGCCGAGTCCCGCTTCGATCACGTACGCCTCCTGCGCAGGCTCCGTGACGAACGTCACGTCGAGCGCGTTCGCGTCGCGGAGGATCATGTCCTTCCAGGGTCCAAGCTTCCCGCGGAGGTCCTTGCCCGCGACGAGCTCGATCTCCACCACGCGGTCCGGCTCGAGCCTCATGTCCTTCCGCGCCTCGCGGACGAGCTCCACGATCTCCCGGGCGTAGCCTTCCGCGACGAGCTCCTTGGACATCCGGGTGTCCAGATACACGACGCCGCCTTCGAAGGGCTCCTCGACGACGTAATCGGGAATGGACTCGACGAAGGACACCATCGACGGGTTGATGCGGACCTTCTGTCCCTCGATCCCGACGGAGTACTCGCCCTTCTCCAGGCCCGCCTTGATCTTCCACGCGTCCTGGGACCGCAGGAGGATCTCGATCTTCTTCGCCCACAGCTTGTACGCGGCGCTCACGGAGTTCATGTGGACCTCGACCTCGACCTTCATCCCGCGCCACGTCTCCTCGGGCGCCACGATGTCGAGCTCCTTCGCCCCGCTCTGCCCGACGATGATCTTCCGGAAGGCGGTGATCGCGTCGTAGCCGCCCGCGTCGGCCGCCTTGACCGCGATGCGCGCGACGGGCCAGTACCGCTCGATCCCCGCGCGCCGCTTCGCCTGGAACGTGGCCTCGAGGCTGCGCCGGAGGAAGTCCATGTAGGCGTTGACCTGGTCGTCCGTGATCTGGAGGGTCCCGGCCTCCTTCGAGGCGAGGATCGCCTGCTGGATCTGACGGGAAATCTCCTCCGTCGGCCCGACCGTCGCGTCGGAGATGCGCTTCAAGACTTCGACCCCCTGTTCGTATCCGGCGTGCTCAATCGCGCTCCGGGCCCAGGCGAGGAAGTCCTCGCCCCCCTCGCCGACGAGGACCCCGCGGTCCATGAGGGCGGGGATCTTGCTCACCGGCGAATCTTCGAGGGGACCGAGGGACACGCCCTCGACGCCCGTCGCGAACAGGACCTTCTGGACGAGGGGGCGGATTCCGTTCAGCTCCGCGGGGTCGCCCGTCCACGCCTCGAGTCGCACGCCAAACGCGTCCTCGATCTCCTTCAGGATGGAGACCAGGTAGAGCGGGAGGGTCGCGGGCTCCTTGCCGCGGACCGTGACCGCGAGGGCCGCGTGGGGCCCGCGCGCGGCGAACACGGCGACCTTGTCCACGGTCGTTCGGGCGTACCCCGGGCCCCCGCCGGAGAAGGCCTTCCCGACGAACCCGTTGATCTGGTTCTCCAGGTTCGTGGCACGGGCCGCCTCCTCCGGAGGGACGTAGGCGCGGCTCTCGCGGCACACGAGGGCCCCGGTCGAGTGGAACAGGAGGGCGTCGTCGATCTGATAGCCGCCCTCCGGCTCGACCCGGACGACCGCGCTGTCCGTCGTCTGATGCTTCCCATCGTCGAGGGGCCGGCTGTAGTGGACCTCGAAGTCGAGGTCCATCGTGCCGACCTCCTTCGGGCGGACGCCGAACTCCACGGAGGCCTTCGCGTTCGGCTCGAGGCGCTCGATCGCGCGGAGCCCATGCACGTCGACGGGTCCCGTGACGATCGGCGTCACCTGTTCCGCGGGCCAGTTCCCCTTGTTCGTGATCTGCATCTCGATCCGGGTCCACCGGTTCGCCTGGAGCCCGAGGTGCCTCGTCTCCAGGAAGAGCCGCGGGTATCGGTCCTTCAGGACCTGCTCGACGCGGGCCTTCGCCGCGGCGCGAGCCCGTTCGATTGGGAGGTCCACGCCGCGGAGGTCCTCCGAGGCGATCGCGGCCTCCGCCTTCGCGAGGAGCTCGTCGACCTCGGACAGGTCCACCTGGACCGCCTTTGCCTGCGCCACCTTGGACCGGAGCTCGGCGATGTCGCTCCGCGCCCGCTCCAGGACGGTCTGCCGCCGCTGGCGGACGAGGGAATCCTTCGCCCGTCGCAGGAAATCCTCCATCTGGCGCTGGTTCTTCTTCTGGATCGCGGCCTCGATCTTCGTCAGGTACGATTCCGCTTCCCGGGCGTCGAGGCCCTGGCTCTTCGCGATCTGGATGTCGTTGATCAGGGACGCGAGCTCGACCTCGACCTTCTTCGAGGCGACCTCGCCCTTCTGCCGCTCGAGGGACTCATGGAGGCCGGCCTGGATCTCCCGGACCCGCTCGTACTTGCCCTCGTGGAAGGCCTCCTCGGCCTCCCGCAGGAGGAGGTCCGCCTGGCTCGTGTCCGCGCCGATGGAGCCCATCTCCTTGACCGTGTCGCGGGCCGCCGCGAGGACGTCCGCCATGCGGTCCTTCAGCTGGGACTGGATGGACTCCGCATGGTTCCGCGCCTGCTCGATGAACTGCCACGCGAGCTGGATGTCCGTCTCGAGGGTCGACTGGGCCCGGGCGAGCAGCTCGTTCGCCTCCGTCGCCTGGGCCGCGCCGAGCGCGTCGATCACCTTCGCGGTCAGCGTCACGGGGCTGTCCGCGAACGCGCCGATGTCCTGGCCGGGCTCCTTCGCGACGAGGAGGAGCTTCTTCACGACGTCGTCGATCCCCTCGACCTGATGGAGGAGGCCGGTCCATCGGTCCAGGATGTTCCCGTAGCGGTCCTCGACCTCCTTCAGGACCTGGAGCATGTACAGCGGCAAGAGGCGCGGCTCTTGTCCCACGAGGACCGCCGCGAGGAAGGCGTGGGGCGACCGCTCGATCAGGATCTTCGAGTCCCCGAAGTCGAGCCGCTTCATCCCGACCCGGGTCCGGGACTTGAAGGAGTCCTTCACGAAGTCCTGGACGACGGTGAGCATGCCGGAGAAGATGTCCTCGTCGATCTCCTCCCGGAACTTGCGGCTGTAGTGGGCGATGAGCCGCCCGTCGGAGTGGATCAGGAAGACGTCCTCGACGAGGTACGTCGCCTCGGGCTCCACCCGGACCTCCTTCGCGTCGTGGACCTCGTACCGATTCTCGTCGAACAGGCGTTGGTAGGAGATTCCGACGTCCAGCGGGACCGCGCCGGCGGCCTTGGGCTTCAGGCCCACGCGGACGGGCACAACCTCGCCGACCCCGATCTCTCCGATCACCGGCGCCCCCTTTGACTCCACGTCCCCGGAGAACTCGACCTGGACGTTCCGCGCGGGAAGCTTCCCGCGGTTCTCGATTTCGAACGCGTACTGGTTCCACTCCCCGGCCTGCAGGCCCGCGGGTGGGAGCCGGAGGGCGAGGTTCGGATACCGGTTCTTGATGAAATTCTGGATCTGTGACCCGATCGACACCTCGGCCTGCTTGATCAGGATGTCCGCCATCGCCATGTCGCTCCCGCGGAGGGCGGCCTCCGCCTGGGTGAGGGAGTTCTCCGAGTCCCCGAGGTCCGCGCCGAGCTTCTTCGCGTTCGCGATCATCGTGGACACGGCGTGGACCCGCGACTCGTACTTCTCGATGAAATGTTTCGTCCTCGATTCCTCGAGGGCCGCACGGGCCCCCAGGAGCCCTTTCTGGAAGCCGTCCACGTCGCCGTTGACGATCGCCTTGCGGGCCGCGTCCAACTGGGTCCGCGCGGTCGTCGCGGGCACGTCGTGTCGCTCCGACTGCGTGACGATCTCGTCGAGGGCGTTGATTTCGTCCATGTAGCGCTTCAGGATCTGTTTCCGCTTCGCCTCGAGCAGCCTCTCCTGGAGGTCCCCCTTGAGGCGGTACACCTGCTCGATGTCGTCGGCCTTTGCGGCCTCTTCGGCGCGGGACCGGAACGTCTCGAGGTCCTCCCGTGGCAGCCCTGCGGAGACGCCGTCCTCGATCAGCGGAACGAAGTCCTCCACGATGTCCGTGAGGTGGGCCCGCCGCGCGAGGTCGATCTCGTCCGCGACCCGCTTCGCGTACCCGTCCACGTCGGCGTACTCGCCCGCCTCGACGAGGGCTTCCGCGCGGGCCAGGAGCTCGGAGGCCATCCGCACGTCGGCCCCGAGCTTCGCGTGGGCGTCCAGTTTCGCCCGCAGCTCGGACAGGTTGCCGCGGACCCTCAGGCCCTCCCTTTCCCGCCTCGCTTCGGCGAGGATGTCCTCGATGACCTTCTTGTATTCGATCGCCTCCACATACCGGCCGTCCTGGATCGCCTCCCGGGCGTTCTGGAGGACCATGTCCGCCCGGCCGGGGTCCACGCGGGAGGCCCGGACGGCCTCCACCTCGCGTTCGGCCGCCCGGACGAGGTCTCTCGCCGCGGCCTCCAGGCCCGCCGTGAGGCCCTTCGCCATGTCGATCGTGTCCGCGAGCTCCCGCGGGACGTCCGCGAAGCGGCCCGCGTCGAAGGCGGCGTCGGCCCGGGCGAGCGCCTTCTCCGCCCCGAGGATCGTGATGTCCGCCCGGGACAGGTCGTTGATCGTCTTCTTGATCTCCGAGATCTGCGTGCGGGCGAGGTCCTGCGCCGTCCGGCGCTCCTCCTGCTCCCGGTCCGAACGGGTCCGAAGGGCCTCGACGACCTTCTGCTCCGCGGCCCGGGCGTGCTCCACCGCGTCCGCGTACTCGCCCCGGTCGTAGTGGGCCTCCGCCGTATCGAGCATCCCGACCGCGTCGTCGACGGGGATGCCGGCCTCCCGGCCCTCCGCGATCCGCCGTTCCGCCCGGACGATCAAGTTCTTCGCGGCCGCGACGAGCTCCCCCATGAGCTCCTGCGCGGTCCCGTCGAGGTCCTTCAGGATCGCGTCGACGTCGTCGAAGGCGCGCTGCTGGAGCGCCCGCTCCGCGGCCCGGAGGCTCTCCTCCGCGCCGGAGATGTCGATGTCCGCCTTCCGCAGCCCTTCGATCATCCGCTTGACCGAGATGAACCTCGTCGCCGCGGTGCGGGCCTTCTCCATCGTCAGTCGTCGGTCCTCCTGGAAGCGGGACCGGCGGGCCTCC
>DASQXV010000064.1:0-3103 GCA_035639595.1 Thermoplasmata archaeon
ATCAGGATCGACTGGGCCGTGTCGTCGAGGTTCAGGCCCGTGGCCACGTAGTCCGCCTCGACCTCGCGGGCGGCCCGGTTCAAGGCCTGGCGACGGAAGGGACCGCAGTAGCCGCAAGGGATCGCGCCCGGGTCCGTCGTGACGACCTCGTCCATCGTGTGCCCCGCGGTCTCCGCGTACGCGAGGAGGTGATGCGGGATCCCGAGGCGGGCGCACAGCGCCTTCGCCGCGTCGATCCCTCCGGGGCGGTACGAGGCGATCCCTTCGTCGATCGTGATCCCGACGAGCTCCACGTCTCTTCGGTCCCGCAGGAAGTCGGAGAGGAGGACGGCCGTCGTGCTCGAGTCCTTCCCGCCGCTCATCCCGACCGCGATCCGCGCCCCTCCGCGGAGTTCCACCTGGGAACGGAGTTCGCGCTTCACGCGTCGCTCGACGAGCCCGAGGAAATGGTCGCGGCACAGGTGTTCGCCGCTGTACCGGACCCATTCGACGGCGGGCCCACCACATCGGTCGCATCCCGCGGCCGCACCCGACCCCGTCGCGTGACCTTCGCTCATGGCCCGATCGGAGGCGCCGGAGGCTGCGGTCCGGGAGGGCTGCCGGGCATGGGGGGAGACCCAGGCCCCGGAACATAGGGCGGCGGGCCGTACATCGGGGTCGGCTGGGAGACGATCAGGTCGTACGCGACGGCGGTCAAAATGGCGATCCAACCGCCCACGATCCCGGAGGCGATGGCCCCGGCCACGACGTTCACGATGGCGTTCCCGAGAAAACCGGCCGGGAACGTGATGACGCCATTGATGATGGAGCTCAAGATGACGGTCACGAGCAAGGCCCCGAACAAGGACCATCGGTGTCCCTTGGTCATGTGCCAGCTCCTCGACAGGCCGCCAATGGCTCCCTGGTTCTCCATCATGATCGCGGGGGCGTAGAGGGACATCCCAATGCCCACGTAGAGGGCGATGAAGCCTCCCACGAAGAAGGCGACGATGAGGCCGCAGACCGCCCCGATCCCGCCGCCTGGAGCCGCTGCCCCGCTGAACGCCAGGGCTACCAGGAGGGCGAACGGCACGACGAGCACGGCGACGACGAGGAGGATCAAGAGGATGGTCGCGCCCAGGATGCTGAGGAAGCGCTGCAGTCCTCGCCGCAACGCCGCCTCAACGCCGATTTGCTCGCCGCGATGGTGCCGCACCGCATATTCCGTCATGCCTCCCATGATGATGCTGTTCAGGATGGCGCCAACGAGGGCCACCGCAATCGCGAGCCCGATGAACCGCCCGACGTCGACGGAACCCCCGGCGGACGGGACCGGGGGGACGAACCCCGTCGGGACGGCGAACGTCCCGAGGAACGCGTAGAAGAAGAGCGCCCCGAGCAGGCCGTTGACCAAGGCGACGACGGAGAAGACGAGGAAGAAGTTCACGAAGTTCTTCGTCCAGACGTCGAACATCCCGGACAGGATCGAGGAAGCCGTGGCGCGCCGCGGCGGAGGGCCGAAGTACGGATAGGCGCCGGGGGGCGCGGGGACCCCGGGAGGCATCGCGGGGTACCCGGGAGGGTAGGCCGTCGGGTACGTCGCCGTGGCCTGCGCGGGCCCTGCCGCGAGCGGCTTCCCGCAGTGGATGCAGAACACGTTGGACGGGTCGTTCACCGCGCCGCAGGACGGACAGACCTTGGATGTTGCCACGCCGACCTCCCCGCGCGGGGACATCGGGCGGCTGGGTAGTTGAGCCTTCCGGCGGTCGTTGGTTATTTCGGGTGAGAACCGCGCCGCTTCTTTTATCCCGGATGGCCAAACATCGGGACCCCTCCGGGGATCGCGATGGACATCAACCAATTCGGACTCCTCCTGATGGGAACCGTCCTGGGATGGTTCCTCATGTTCGCGGTCCGCCGGTACAAGGTCCAATGGGGCGCGTTCGCCTCCTTCATGACGATCGTCTTCGGCGTCAGCCTCTTGTCCTTCCTGTACGCCCGCGACCTCCTCGCCTACTACGGCATCGGCGTGTTCCTCGGGTTCTTCTCGAACATGGTCGTCCGGGTGGCCGGCACCGCCGCGGGCGGCAAGCTCGGAGAAGGCCTCCTCGAGATCAGCGCGCTCGAGCGGAAGGAGTGAGCCATGCCCGCGGACGGAATCTTCGCCGCGAAGGCCGCGTACGAGGATTCGATCTTCCGACGCGCGAACGTCGTCGGACTCGCGGTCGGTAACAAATGGGTCCAGGGCGCCGCGACGGAAGAGGCGTGCCTCCTCGTGTTCGTGGAGCAGAAGCGACCGGTGAGGGACCTCCGGGCCCGCGACATCGTCCCGAAGTCGATCGGGGGCGTGCGCACGGACGTCGTCGAGACGGGCCGGTTCCGCGCCCTGCAGATCGCGCAGAGCATGGACGAGAACCGGACGCGCCGGGTCCGGCCGGCCATGGGGGGCGTGAGCCTCGGACACTTCCGGATCACCGCGGGGACCTTCGGCACCCTGGCCCAGCGGAACGGCCAAACCGTGATCCTGTCGAACAACCACGTCCTCGCGAACGCGAACGAGGCGAAGGTCGGCGACCCGATCCTCCAACCCGGGCCTGCGGACGGAGGCCGGCTCCAAGACACGATCGCGCGGCTCGCGGACTTCGTGCCGATCGAGTTCACGGAGCGGTCCGTCGGCTCCGGAGGGCGGCTCCTGGAACGCCTCTTGTCCCCGGTCCTGCGGATCTTCGGATTCGGCGTGCGGCGCCTCCCGAGCGGGGCGACGAACCGAGTCGACGCCGCGATCGCGGTGCCGCTCGAACCGTCTTTCGTGGAACCGGGGGACCTGGGAATCGGCCGCGTCACCGGGACAATGGAGGCGCGCATCGGGATGCGGGTCCGGAAGAGCGGCCGCACGACCGGCGTGACGGAAGGCCGCGTGACGGGAGTCGACGCGGTCGTCGAGGTCGACTACGGCGGCAAGAGCGCGATCTTCCGCGGTCAGATCGTCTCCGACGTCCTGTCGCGGGGCGGGGACAGCGGCTCCCTCGTTGTGGACGACCAAGGACGCGCGGTCGGACTCCTGTTCGCGGGCGGCCTCACGACGACATTGATCAATCCGATCGGCGCGGTCTCCGAGCTCCTC
>DASQXV010000065.1:0-10334 GCA_035639595.1 Thermoplasmata archaeon
GACTTCGTCGATCAGCTCGGCGTGGGACAGGATCATCCGGCGGCAGCAGTACCGCTTGAGTCCGAGGGAGTCGAGGACCACCCGCGGGTCCTCTCCCTGCCGGGTCCTCTCGACGAAGGCCGGGAAGGCGCTCCCGACGACTTTGCCGCACGTGAAACAGCGGACGGGGATGATCATTTGCTCACCGGTACGACTTCTGCCGCTTCTTCCGCGCCCCGCGGCCGAGCGGTTTCTTCGGCAGCTTCCGCCGGGTGTCCGGGACGATCAGCGTGCGGTCGTACTCCCGGAAGACCCCTTCGAGGTCGTTGTCGTTCAGGTACTGGACCAAGCCGCGGGCGATCGCGGTGCGCACGGCGTCCGCCTGTCCCATCACCCCGCCGCCCTGCACGTTCACGTCGATGTCGATCGTGTCGACCTTCCTCCCGGCGAGCTTCAGGGGTTCGAGGATCTTGAGTCGCCCGAGCTCGAAGGGGTACATCTCGACGGGGACGCTGTTGATTCGGACGACCCCGCGGCCCTTCGTGAGGGTCGCCCGCGCGACCGCCGTCTTGCGCTTCCCGCTCGCGACGATCGCCTTCATCGGACCCCCTCGAACTTGGACCCGAGCAGGCGAGAGATCTCGCCCAGGCTCACGTAGGGACCTTGGGGCGGCCGCTTCGCGACCTCGATGACCTCGTGCGGCTTCCCCTTGTAGTCCTCCGGCACGGACAGGTAGACGCGGAGGCGCTTCAGGGCTGTCCGGCCGCGGGGCTGCTGGTAGGGCATCATCCGGGAGATCGTGCGCCGCAGGATCATGTCCGGCCGCCGCGGGTAGTTCGGGCCGATCCCGCGCATCCGGCTCGCCGTGCTGCCCCGGTGGTGGCGCGCCCGGTATTCCTCGAACACGACGCTCTTCCGGCCCGTCACGATCGCCTTCTCGGCATTCACGACGACGACCTCCTCGCCGTTCAGGAGCCGCTTCGCGAGGACGGACGCGAGCCGGCCGACGACATGCCCCGTCGCGTCCACGATGACCATATTCATCCCATGATCCGGACGCCGGAGCCTTTCGGATTCTGCACCGCGAGTTCGAGGAGGCTCAAGGCCCGGCCGCCGGCCGCCTCGATCTTCTTCCGGGCCGCGGCGGAAGCTCGGAACGCGGCGATCGTCAGGGGCGTCGAGATTTCCCCCGTCGCCAGGACAACCCCGGGCACGACGATCTGCTCTCCCTTCGACGCATAACGGGCCAGGCGGGACAGGTTGACCTCCGACCAGTTCTGCCGCGAACGCTCCAGGCGGTCCGCGATGTCCCGCCAGATCGCGACGCCGGCGTCGCGGGACACCTCCCGGAGTTCCCAGACGGTGCGCTGGAGGGTAGGGTTCGTCTTGGAGGTCTTGGCCATGAAAACGGGCCCCGATAACCCCGCCAAAAGGCCTGACCGTCATAAACATTTGCGTGGCCGATCGGGAGACCGAGTTGGCCGTCGAGGGCGAGCCCGTCCGGGCGGGCGCCCGGGCCGTCGGATCCGATCGCCGGGTCCGTCGAGGCGGCCGCGGGGCAAACATCTTAATATCAGGGCGTCCAGAATAATAGTAGAGCGGTAGGCCCGGGCCGTTCGGTGAGCACGTGATTCGTTTTGGTCCGTCAGGTATCCCCTTGTCCTGCAAAGGTCGCACCTTGCGGGACGGGATCGAGGACATCCACAACCTCGGCCTGTCCGCGATGGAGGTCCAGCTCGTCCGGGTGAACCTGAACGAACGGTACGCCGCGGAGGACGATGTCGGGCGGACCCCGAGGGAGATTCCGGACGAACTCGTCGTCCAGGTCGGACGGAAGGAGGAGCGGAAGGAGGTCCTGGTCTCCGCCCTGGACACGAAGATCGAGAAAGGGGACGTCCTGTACAGCCTGGCGTCGGGCATCGCGCGGGACTACCGGGAGCTCGAGGACCTCGGGACCTTGGCCCGCGAACTCGACATCGAGCTCACGCTGCACACCCCCTATTACATGGACCTCGCGGACGCCGACGGCCTCGCGCAGAAGAGCGTCCAGAGCGTGATCTGGGGCGGCATGCTCGCGGAGGCGATGGGGGCGCCGATCGTGATCACCCACCTCGGCATGTTCGGGGAGCTGGATCCGAAGGAGGCCTTGGATCGGATCGGGAAGAACCTCCGGACGATCCGGGATGCGTACAAGAAGGCGAAGATCCAATCCCACCTCGGGATCGAGGCGAGCGGCCGCACGGAGGTCGTCGGCAGCCTGGACGAGGTCCTGAACCTCGTGAAGAACGCGAAGGGCGTCCTCCCGGTCCTGAACTTCGCCCACGTCCACGCACGGGGCTTCGGCCTCTTCAAGCGGCCTGAAGACTTCGACGACGTCCTGTCGAAGGTCGAGAAGGCGTCCGACGGCGGCCACATCCACGCCCACTTCAGCGGCGTGGAGCACGCGGACGGGAACGAGTTGCGGTACACGCCGATCAAGAGGGGCGATCTCCGGTTCGAGCCCCTCGCGGAGGCCCTCCTCAACGACGACTACGATCTGACGATCGTCTCGTCCTCGCCGCTCCTGGAGCACGACGCGATGTACATGAAGGTCATCCTGGAGCGGGTCCTGGCGAAGCGGCTCGTGCGGCCGACGAAGCCCGAGAAGGCGGAGAAGGCCGAGAAGCCCGCGAAGGACGCCAAAGAAGCCAAGGCGGCCAAGGCGGAGAAGCGCCGATGAGCCGCGCCCCCTCGACGGCGGGGACCGCGGCCGCCTCGACGGCCTACCTCCTCGAGCATCTGTCGAAGATCCTCGCGGTCGATCGGTCGAAGGAGATCGAGGAGATGGTCGGGATCCTGACGGGCGCGAAGAAGCTGTTCGTCTATGGGGTCGGCCGCAGCGGCCTCGCGGCGCGCGCCTTCGCCATGCGGATGGTCCAACTCGGGATTGACTGCTACTTCATCGGGGAAACGATCACCCCGGTCGTCGGCGACGGCGACGCCGTCCTGATCGTGTCCAACACGGGCTCGACGATGAGCGCGATCCAGGTCGCGAACATCGCCCGTCGGGTCGGCGCGAAGGTCATCTCCGTCACGGGCCATGGGTCGTCGAAGCTCGCCCATGCGAGCAACGTCGTCCTGCTGATCCAGTCGAACAGCAGCGCCGAGCAGTCGCGCTACGCCCCCCTCAGCACCCTGTTTGAAGGCGCGACCGTCCTTCTCCTCGACGGCGTGGTCGCCCAGGTCATGGAGAGGTTGGGCCAGACGGAAGCGGACATGCGGGGCCGCCACGCGATCATGGTCTGACCCCTCTAGAATCCGTTCGGATGTTCAACCGCGACGGCAGGCTTAAGTATAGACCGCTATATGCTAACTATGGGTGCACTATACGTCGGTGACCACCATCCAGATCGCCTCCTCGACTCGACAGAAGCTGGCGCGGCTGAAGTCCGGGTCAGGAGAAACGTACGACGAGCTCATCAACAAACTGATCGCGTTGGTGCCGGAAGGGGACGAGGAGGGCCGGTATCAACACGCGTTCCGGATGGGCTTATTGCAAGCCCGGCTCGACGTTAAGGAGGGGCGTCTCGTGCCCCATGAGGACGTCAAGCGGAAGCTCGGGCTGTGAGGAATGCCCTGGTCGATTCTTTGGACCGACCAGGCGGTGCGCGACCTGGCCCGAGTCGACCCGCCGGTCGCGAGACGAATTCTTCGGAAGCTCGAGGCTGCCGCATCGGAACCCCGACGCTATTTCGTTCGGCTCGTAGCCGCGGACGAATACAAGTTGCGGGTTGGCGATTATCGCATCTTGGCGGCCTTGGACACTCCCTCCGAGACGATCCTCGTAGAACGGGTCGACCATCGGTCGCGGATCTATGACCGGAGGCGATGATGCGTTGAAACCGGCCGGTTCGGGATGGCTTTATCTAGGCGCCGCCACTTTCATTCGTGGATGCCCGAGGATTTCGTCGTCACGCCTTGGGAGGTTAGAGGTTCGGTCGATTACGACCGACTCGTCACGCAGTTTGGCACGGAACGGATCACGCCGGAGGTCCTCGAACGGCTCCGAAAGATGGCGGGGGAACTGCACCCCATGCTCCGTCGCGGGGTTTTCTACAGCCATCGGGACCTGGGCTGGATCCTGGACCGCCACGAGCGCGGGGACAAGTTCGCCCTCTACACGGGTCGCGGCCCCTCGAGCGGCATCCACATCGGCCACATGCTCCCTTGGTTCTTCACGAAGTGGATCCAGGAGAAATTCAAGGCGACCCTCTACTTCCAGATCACGGACGACGAGAAGTTCCTGTTCAAGGACTTCGACACCCTCGCGGAGGCAACGAAGGTCGGGTACGACAACATCCTGGACATCATCGCGATGGGCTTCGATCCCAAGCTCACCCGGATCTTCCTGGACACGGAGTACATCCGACATCTCTACCCGATCGCCGTCCAGGTCGCGAAACGGATCACGTTCTCTACGACCCAGGCGGTCTTCGGATTCGAGAACTCGAACAACATCGGGGAGATCTTTTACACGAGCCTCCAGGCCGCGCCGGCCTTCCTCCCCTCCACCGAGGCGAAGCGCGACGTCCCGGTCCTGATCCCGTGCGGGATCGACCAGGACCCGCACTTCCGGATCACGCGGGACGTCGCCCCGAAGCTCGGCTATCCCAAGCCCGCGCTCATCCACAACAAGCTCCTGCCGAGCCTCCTGGGTCCCACGGGGAAGATGTCCGCCTCGATCCCGGAGTCGAGCATCTTCACGACGGACACGGAGGCCCAGGCGCACAAGAAGATCGTGAATGCGTTCACGGGCGGCCGCGCGACGGTCGAGGAGCAGCGGCGCCTCGGCGCGAACCCGTACATCTGCTCGATCTTCGCCCAATACAACTATATCTTCGAGCCGGACGATCGGAACCTGGCCGAGGTCGAGCGGACGTGCAAAGGCGGCGAACGCCTCTGCGGGGACTGCAAGGAGGAGCTGTGGGGCAAGATCCGGACGTGGCTCAAGGCCCACCATGCGGCGCGGGAGAAGGCGAAGGGCCGGATCGAAGAGTTCCTCGTCCGGGACTGACTACGCGAGGATCCGCGTGACCTTCAGACCACCATCGAAGACGAGCGCCTGGTAACCCGTCTCGTGGCGGGTCCCCCGCATCTTGACGACCCGCAGCTGGCGTTGCATCCCGAAGTCCCCCTGGCGGGCGAGGCGGAGGTGGAGGATTCCGTCCGCGAGGTACTCCTCCTTGCGCTTCGCGAACGCGCCGCGATGGTCCGGCGTGCCTCCGTCGGTCGGCAACTCCCCGAGGAGGAACGAGGTGCACCGGAGGTCCTGCAGCCAACGGATCAGGGAGAACAGGTCCCGCCGCGGCTCCCGGAACTTCGCGAGGATCTCGAGCGCGTCCAGGGAGTCGAGGACGAGGAGTCGGTAGTCGAAGGAGCCGCGGATCCCCTGCGCGTACAGCTTGAAGAGGTCCATCCACGGCTGCTCCACGGGCCCCGCGAGCTTCTTCCGCAGCATCGCCAGGTCGAGGATGCTCAGGTTCCCATGGGTCTCGTCGGGCCGGTATCCGAGCCCTTCCGTGTGGTCCAGGAGGCTCGCGCGGCTCTGCTCCAGGGAGACGTACATCCCGCGGATCCCGCGGACGGCGTTCGTGTGCAGGATGTGGTAGGTCAGGGACGTCTTCATCGTCCCCGGGGCGCCGGTCACGAGGACGACGTGCCCCTCGGGGATGCCCCCGGCGAGGACCTCGTCGAGCCCGTCGACGTTCGTCGGGACCCGCTTCATTCCGAGTCCCCCGCGATCGACTCCAGACGCTGCCGGATCGATTCGATCTGGCGGCGGATGCGGTCCTTCTCCACCGCGACGTCCACGACGTCCGCGACGGTCTCCAGCTCGACCGTCGCCCGGTCCGCGATCCGGACCAGGTCGCGCCGCTCCAGTTCCTCCGGCGACTTGCCGAGCCGCGCGAGCTGGGTCCGCAGGACGCCCTCCCCGGCCTCGCCGAGCTGCTCGACGAACACGGACCGGGCCCGCTCGAACAAGGGCTCGCGCTCAAGGACCGCGTCCGCGGCGGCGAACAGCTCCTCCATCTCCCGGCCCTTCCAGTAGTCCTTCGCCGTGACGACGAGGTCCGCCTCAGAGGTCGCCGACGCGCGGGAGGGCCACTTGCCTCGGGCGGCCTCCACGGCCCCTTGGGCCGCGAAGGCCCTCAGGACGCTCCCGGCCGCTTCGAACTGGGCCCGGAGGCCGTGGGCCGCGGCCTCGCTCACGACGCCGGCCAGGTCATCGAGGGCGCGGGAGAGGAACGCGAGGAGCGCCGGGACATGGTCCGTGGTCAGGGCGTCCCGTCGCAGCCCGTGGCCCCGACAAAAGGCGTCCGCGAGCCGGCCCGCTCCCGAGCCGAACGCCTGGGCGAGGATCGCGACGATCTCCGTCGCGGGATCCGGCAGGACCCAGGTCGTGAAGGTCAGGTCGCTCAGGCCCTTCCGCTCCGCGGCCGTGAGCCGGGAGGGGCACAGGACCGCGGTCGACCCCGTGCCCCGCGCGACATGGCGCAGGCGGACGAGGGCCTCCCGAACGCTCCGCCACCCGGAGAGCGCGGACAGGTCCGCGAGGTCTTCGAGGACGACCAGGCCTCCCGGCGCGGCACCGAGGAACTCCGACGCCGTGGACAGGGCGCGTTCCGCGGCATGCCGACCCGCTTCGATTGCGGCGAAGGAGGCCTCGCTCGTCACGGAGGGCGCCCGTCGCCCCAGGACCAACGTCGGCCGACCCGCCCCGGCCTCTTCCTGGGCGAGGCGTCGCGCGTACTTCGGACGGTCCTCCTGGAACACGATCGCGTCCGCGGGTCGGACCGACCCTGCCGTCGTGTAGCCGCGGGCCGGCTTCGGCGTCACGCGGAACGGGTCCGTCCGGAGCGCGGCGCGCGCGAAGCAGGCCAGGCCGAGGGGGACCGCGACGTTCGCCCCGGCGAGCGGGGCCTGGTTGAGGATCAGGAGCTCGTACGTGTACACCGGCCCGCCGACGATCAGCCCGACGACGCCGACCGCGATCCAGAACGCATGGGGGGCGAACATCGGACTCGCGGACCGGGCGTAGATCGCCTCGGCGAGGGCGATGCCGAAGCACAGGACGAGGAAGCCTCCGAGGGCGTTCCCTTCGAAGGCGTTCGCAAGCGTCCATCCCTGGGAGGGCGCGAGGGCGGCGAGGACGGGGACCGGGACGAGGAGCAGGAAGGCCGCCGCGCGCGTCCGCGGCAGGGCTTCCCCGTGGATCACGGCGAGGACCAGGATCGCGGTGAGGGCGTGGGCGAGGAGCAGGATGCCGAGGAGGAGCGCATCCGGGGCCTGAGGCCACAGGCCCTCCATCGGGCCGACGAACGCCATCCCGCCGATCACGAAGGCGAGGGTGCACGCGGCGAAGCTCGCCTGGAGCCATCGGCGTCGCCCGCGGATCGCCACGAGGGCGAGGATCCACAGGCTCGCGCCGATCCCCAGGAGGACGACGAGCGAGGTGAGGTTCAGGCGGATCCCCCCGTGGGCCGGACCCGCAGGAGGGTGACGACGTCGGAGGGACGCCATCGCCATCGGGCACGCCCCGCCTCGAGGAGGTCCGCGGCCGACCGGAAGCCCGCGCCGCGGGCGTCCTCGTCCACGAGCTCGGAGAGGAACGCGCGGCGGGCGTCCTCGATGAGGAACCGGGCGAACTCCTGTCCCGTCTCGTACTTCCCCCGGATCACGTGCCCGACGGGAGGCGCGACGAGTCCCTCCGCCGGCCGGACGACGATCCGGGCGACCCGTTTCAGGAGGCGGTCCCCTTCCTCGAGGGTGAAGGTGAGCTCCCCGTTCGGCCGGCCCCGCGGGAGCTCGCCGGTCATCGCGAGCCGCGCGGCCCAGATCACGAGGAATGTGACGAGCCCGCCGATCAGGAGGAGGTTCGTGAACCCGATCTGATAGAACTCCCGGTGGTACCAGAATCCGGCGACCAGGAGGAGGGAGATCAGGAATAGGACGGCGGAGCGGACCGCGAGACTTCGGAAACGATCGTCCAAGGCCTCACCCCATCGCCCGCGCGACCTCGAAACGACCGTTCTCGAAGAGGAGCGTGCGGTCGTCGGTGTCCTGGTTCACGCTCCGCATCTTCACGCACTGGACGCGCCGCTGGAACGCGGTCTCCGTCACCGGGGCCATCCGGAGGTGCACGATCCCGTCGGACAGGAACTCCTCCTCGAGGGCGGTTGACGGCGCATCGAGGCCCGGCTCCTCCGAGATCAGGAGGCTTGTGACCCCGAGGTCCCGCAGCCATTCGAATAGGCCGAACGTGTCCGCCCTTCGGTCGCGGAACTCGAGGATCAGCTCGAGGGCGTCCCACGAGTCGATCGCGAGGAGCTGGAAGTTCCGCTTCCTCCGGAGGTCGAGGATCTTCGCCTTGAGGACGGCGATGAGGGCCTCGCCCCGGCTCGCCGTGGCATCCGTCATCGAGCCGACCATGGAGACCATCTCCTCCAGGTGCTCCCGCCCGCGGCTGAGGTCGAGGATCGGCAGGGCGTCGGAGACCGCGGTCGCCTTCAGGCCGAGGGACGCGACGTGCTCGAGCAGGCCGCCGGCGCTCTGCTCCAAGGTGACGTACAAGCCGGGCACGCCCTCGAGGGCGTTGTGGTACAGGACGTAGTAGGCGAGGGAGGACTTCATCGTCCCGCTCGCGCCGCGGATCAGGACGACGTGGCCCTGGGGAATCCCTCCCCGAAGGACCTCGTCATCGAAGCCGCGGATGTGGGTCCTCACGAGGGCGCGCGCCATGCCACCCTCATTGGCTCATGGCCCGGACCACGCGGAACCGGCCGTCGTCGAGGACCATGGCCAGGTATCCGGTCTCGTGCTTCGTGCCCCGCATCTTCACGACCCGCAACCGGCGCTGGGCCTCCAGGTCGGAGACCATGTGGATCCGCAGATGGATCACGCCGTCCGCGAGGAAGTCCTCGTCCCACCGGCCCTGCAGCACGTGCCCGGCGATGAGCCAGTCCGGCCGTTCCGTGACGATGAGGGTCGTGACCCCGAGGTCCCGCAGCCACTCGAAGAGGCGGTACATCTCCCGCCGGCGGTCCTTGAACTTCGCGAGGACCTCGAGCGCCTCGAGGGAGTCGATCACGATCAGATCGAGGCCCCGTTTCTCCTTGATCGACCGGATCCCGGATCGAAGGGCATCGATCCAGTCCGCCTTCTCCCGGAAGAGGTCCGCGGCGGTCCGCGGGTCCAGGACGACGAGCGAACCTTTCGGAACCTCGAGCCGCAGGCCCAAGGAGCCCATCTGTTTCAGGAGGCTCGAGGCCCGCTCCTCGAGGCTGAGGTACAGGCCGTGCAGGCCCTGGCGGGCCGCGTTGTGGAGCAGGATCGAGAAGGCCAGGGACGATTTCATGGTCCCGGGCGCGCCTTCGATGAGTACGATACGGCCTCCCGGGATCCCGCCCTCGAGCATCGGGTCCAATCCCTCGACGAACGTCCGGATCCGCTCCGGTCGGTCCACGCGGCCCTCGGGCCCGAGCGCGATGGACTTTTCGTCCGGATGGACCTCGCCGGCCTGCCCCGCGGACGTCTCGGCCGCGAGCGAGGCTTCCATCTCCTCCAGGAAGTCCGTGGCGAGGTCCGTTTCCGCGGCCTCCCTCGGGTTCGGATTCGCGGCCATCGGGATCGGCGGAGGCTCCGGGGACCGAAAACCCCGGTCGCGGATGGAGGCCTCGACCTCCGCGCGTTTCTGGAGGGCGAGCCGGTGGTCGGGCCGCAGCTCGAGGGCCTTCTCGAACGACTCGAGGGCGTCCGGGAGCTCTTCGATGTCCGCGAGGACCATCCCGCGTTCGACCCAAGACTCCGCATGCTCCGGATGGATGCGGGTCGCCCGCTCGAGGACCGCCGCGGCCGCGGAGGGTTCGTGGAGGGCCCGGAGGACGCGGCCGAGGCCGAGCCATGCCTGCTCGTCCCGCGGGCTCAGCTCGAGGGCCCGGAGGTACGCGACCGCCGCCTTGTACGGCCGTTCGACCCGGAGGTAGGCCTCGCCGAGGAGGACCCAGGCCCTTCGGTCTTCGTCGTCGCGGGCGATCGCCTTCAGGAACGGTTCAATCGCGTCTTCGAACCGTCGTTCGCGCAGCAGGGTGACGCCGAGGTCCAGCTGCTGGGCGAGTTCCTCCCGGCTCCGGGGGGTCGTGGGCGTTCGAGCCTTCGGCCGGAGATAGGGCTTGAAGCGTTGGCCCTCGTCCTGCGCCTTCTCGCGGATTCGGTCGACGGCCGCCGCGAGGACGTCGGAATGGTCCTCGATCTCCGCTTCGAGCGGCTCGGGGGCCGGAGCTCGGGTCGCGCCAGGGCGGGCGGTCGCCTTCGGGCCG
>DASQXV010000066.1:0-31494 GCA_035639595.1 Thermoplasmata archaeon
CGAAGTCAGCAAGGCATTGGTCCTCGCGGGAGCCAAATTGAAGGAGCTCAAGGCGTCGGAGCGCTCCCTTGAGGATCTGTTCTTCGCGCTGACGAAAGGAGGCGGCGTGTGAAGGGCCCCGCGTTCCTCCGAGGGCTGTTCCCCATCGGACGGCACGAATTTCTCGTGAACCTGAAGAGCATCCGGATGCTCATCATGATCGTTGTCCTCGCCCTGATTGTTGTCGGCGGGGCGTACGGCATCGGCCGAGGGACCGGAGGCGGTGGCGGAGGTGGAGGATCATCGTTCAATATCTGGCCGCACCCGGCGATTGGGTCCTCCGGGCAAAACGTAACCGTCGTTTGGGTTTCGGACCCCTTCGGCGCCCCTCTCCCCGATACGACCGTGGTCTTCTCCGACAACTCCCAGCCGACGGAACAACGCCTCGGGACCGTTTCCGCGGACGCCGATGGGTTCGCCCGGTTCGAGACAGGCGACCACACGCGGATTTTTGTCAGAGCGCGCGTAGGTAACTCCGAGGTGGGGACGAGTGTCTTCTTCGACCAGGAGATCGGGAACTTCACGGTTCAGCGGAATCAGAACGAGCTGGACAATGACGGCCGCTACAATGACCTTGGCATCCATGTCCTCACCCGGGCGGGCCAGCCCGCCGCGGCCCGTCTCTACCTGAATTCCACGTACGTCAAGACCGTGGACGCCCGCGGGTACGGACGACTCGAACTTCCTCCGGGCGAATCGAACGTGACCGTCGAGGTCGCGGGCGAGAACGAAACCCAAGGGGCGTACGCGTTCGAGCGCATCCAGACCCCCGCCTTCTCCTCGGGGCCGGATTTCGTCCTGCTGATCATCGCCTCTGTCTTCGCCACGTTCGTGATCCCCCTGTTCGCGACCGTCATCACGTTTGACGCGGTGAGCAAGGAACGTGTGCAAGGGACGATTGATCTGCTCCTCTCGCGCCCGACGAGTCGAATCGGAGCGCTGCTGGGAAAGTTCCTCGGCATCTTCCTGGCGATTGCTCTGCCCGTCATCTTCGTGAACCTGGTGGGCATCGGCGTCCTCACCGCGGTCTCCGGGAGGGCACCAACTGGTAGTTTCGTCCTCGCCTTCCTCAGCCTCAGCCTCCTCCTCATTGCGTTCTATATGCCCGTCCAGCTGATTTTCTCGACGTTCGCGAAGACGAGCGGCACCGCGATCCTTTTCGGTATCCTTGTGTGGCTCGCGTTCAACGTGCTGTACCCCGTGATCACCCTCGTCCTCGCCTCGACGATCTTCCCAAATAACTTCGAGGCTCAGTTCCGACTCACCCAATACGCGGCCTTGGGGAATCCGAGTTCAATCTACCAACAATTGGTGGCGTTCTCCGCGCCCGAGTCCGTTCGCTTCTCCTTCGGAAGCGGGTCGATTCTGAGTCTCCCTGTGGTCGCTACCGCCGCCGTCGTATGGTTCGTCGCGACCCTCGCCCTGGCCCTTTGGACGTTCCATCGCAAGGCTGCGGAGTGAGGTCCGACGGAAGGCCCCTCTCGCGGGAAACCGTTTATAGTATGCGGGCGTTCGAGACGCACCCTAAGATATCATGCGCACATGGGAGGAAGAACTCCAGGCGTATCGGCGGAGGACGAAGAAATCCGCGCGCGCCTGGGAAACCGCGAAGCGGCGCATTCCTTCCGGGGTGAATAGCAACTACCGCCTCGTGGAGCCCTATCCCATCTACGTCCGAAAGGCGCGCGGGTCCCTCCTGTGGGACGCGGATGGCAATGAATACGTGGACTTCAACATGGGCTTCGGGGCCCTCGTCGCGGGCCACAGTCACCCGGTCCTCGCCAAGGCGATGCGCGACCGCGTGGCCAACGGCACGATCTTCGGGTACGAATCCGTCGATATGGCCCCCCTCGCGGACCACGTGGCCCGGCGGTTCCATGTGGACCGGCTCAAGTTCTCGATGACGGGTCTCGATGCCACGTTGTTCGCGGTCCGCCTCGCTCGCGCGGTCACCCGCCGCCGCAGGATCCTGAAGTTCGAGGGCTGCTACCACGGATCCCACGATGCCCTCATGGTGTCGATCAAGCCGCGGAAGGAGGCCTCCGGCGATCCGAAGGCTCCGAATCCCGTGCCGTCGTCGAAGGGTTTGCTGAAGGAACTCCTCGAGACCGCGATCGTCGCGCCCTTCAACGATCTCGACGCGACGGAGACCCTCGCCCTTTCCCACGCGGACGACATCGCGGGGATCATCGTCGAGCCGGTCCCGATGAACATGGGCTACGTGCAGCCCCATCCCGGGTTCCTCGACGGCCTCCGGGCGATCGCGGACGAGGTCGGGGCCACCCTGATCTTCGACGAGGTCAAGACGTGCGGGAAGTGGTACGGCGGCGCGGAGGAGGCGTTCCACGTGCGACCCGACATCAAGGTCCTCGGGAAGTCCCTCGCGGGCGGCTTCCCGCTCGCGGCGGTCGGGGGAAAGGCGTCCCTCCTGGATCAGGTGGTCCCCGGGGAGATCTCCCACGCGGGCACCTTCAACGCGAACCCCGTCAGCATCTCCGCAGGCCTCGTCACGATGACGAAGATCCTCACCCGCGCGGGGATGCGGCAGGCCCAGCGGACCGGGACGGACCTCGCCAAGGGGTACCGCGACATCGTCGAGGACCACCGGCTGGTGGCGAGGGTCCCCTCCGGAGGGATCAGCGGGACCGTGCACTTCACCCGCTCCGACGTCGTCGACTGGAGGTCCTTCCAGGAGGTCGACGTGGGGACGTGGTGGACCTACTACACGGCGATGCAGAACCGCGGGATCATCCCCATGGCCACAGGCCCGGATGAGCAGTGGACGACCTCCGTGGCCCACACGAAGGCGGATGTCGCGCGACACCTCGACGCCTTCGAGGAGGTCGCGGAGGGCCTGAAGCGAGGCCACGCGGAGAAGTCCCTCGTGGAAGCGATCTGAGGGACCTCATGCCGCGCCGCAAATACGGGCGGATGATCAAGCCGCTCCCGGTGACGAAGCGGGAGAAATGCCGGTTTTGCAAGGCGGGCCGGCCGTGCCCGATCCACTCAGAGAAGGCCGACGCCGAGCCTCATTGAGGGCGGTGCCCGAGGACGAGGCAGGCCGCCCATCCGAGACGCCGGTAATCGTCGAGGACGAGTCCCGCGGAGCGGAACATCTCGGCGTATTCCGCGGGGGAGTAGATGGGCACGAGGGGGATCAGGAGGACCGTCGCGGGCGATAGGATGGCGACGGTCCCTCCGGGCCTCAGGAGGGACTCGGCGTTCCGCAAGGCCGTGACGGGGTCCCCGAGGTAATAGAAGGATCCCGCGAAGACGATCCCATCGAAGGACCGCGGGCGCAAGGGGGGCCGACGGAAGTCCCCCTGGACGAGGTGTCCGCGGTAGCGGGCACGACGCAGCATCTCCCGGGAGAGGTCGAGGCCCACGGCCCCCTCGATCACGCCGGTCGTGAACCCCGTGCCCACCCCGACGTCGAGGACCCGGCCTTGGAGCGTCTCAAGGATCGTCGCCCTCCATGTCGGGTCGTAGATCCGGGCGTTGATCCGGTCATACCAGGGAGCGAGGAAATCGAAGAAGCGCTTCGGCCGACCCCGTCGGGTGAGGAGGGGCACGGCCCCGGAACCGCGCCCCCGACCATGAACGCGCGGTCCCCCTCAGGGGCGACGAAGACTATTTCGGAGGACGCGCGATGGTCGGGGCCGATGGCCAAGGCCGCGGTGAAGTCGGTGACACGGCCCTCGACGAAGGCCTCCCGCGCGTACGCGGACCGCGCGCGGCGATCCCTGCCCGGAGGCGTCACCGCGAACGTGAAATATTTCGAGCCGTACCCGATCGCGATGCGTCGGGCGAAGGGATGCCGCCTGTGGGACCTCGATGAGAACGAGTATGTCGACTACTGCTTGGCCTTCGGCCCCCTGATCCTCGGCCACGGCCACCCGCGGGTTGCGAAGGCGATCCGCGACTCCCTGTCGTCCACGGGGACGACGATCTTCGGGACGCCGCACGAGCTCGAGGCGGCGTACGCGGAGCGCCTGTTGCGGATCTTCCGGCCGGACGGCAAGCTGCGCTTCACGGTCTCGGGGACCGAGGCCACGATCCACGCGGTCCGGATCGCGAGGGCGTACCGACGACGGCCCATGATCGCGAAGTTCGAAGGGCACTACCATGGGGGCGTCGACGAATTCCTCGTGTCCCATGCGCCTCCGCGATCGGCCCCGGAGCTCGCCCCCGTGTCCGGTTCCCGCGGCACGCCGGACCATGTCCTCGAGAACACGCTGGTCCTTCCCTTCAACGATCTCCCGGAGACGGAGGCCCGCATCCGCCAACATGCGGACCGACTCGCCGCCGTGATCATGGAGCCCGTCGAGCGATCGTACCTCCCGCCGGATCGAGAGTTCCTTCGGGGGCTGCGCGAGGTGACGCAGGAACACGACATCCCCTTGATCTTCGACGAGGTCATGAGCGGCTTCCGCCTTGGATTCGGAGGAGCCCAGCATGCCTTCGGCGCCGTGCCGGACCTGCTGTGCCTCGGCAAGATCGTCGGCGGCGGGCTGCCCTGCGGGGCGTTCCTCGGACGGGCCGACATCCTGGACCTCGCGGACCCGAGGTCGGACGCGTTCTTCCACAGCAGCACCTTCGCCGGGTATCCGCCCGCCATGGCCGCGGGCATGGCGACCCTCGATGAACTCGATCGGCCCGGGGTCTTCGACGCTCTTTTGGAGACGAGTCGGCAGGTCGTCTCGGGGTTCGAGCGGCGCCTCGCCGAAGCGGACCTTCCCGCCCGGGTCCCCCAAGCGGGCACGATCTTCTCGATCCTCTTCACGGATCGGGAGGTCCGCACGTATCGCGATACCCTTGCAGCGGATGCCGAGCGACGCCTCGCCTTGGACGCCGCCCTCCTGGCCCGGGGGATCTTCGTCAAGCCCGGGAAGCCGTTCTACCTCTCGACCGCCCACGACCGTCCCGCGGTCCAGGAGACCCTGGAGGCCTTCGAAGGCGCCCTCGCGGCGATTGCCTGACTAGACCCGCGGGGCCAGGCCCATGATCCGTCGGGCCTCGTCCGGGGTCGCGACCTCCCGCCCCAGGTCGTCCGCGAGATGGCGGGCCCGCGCGACGAGCTCCTCGTTCCGCGCGAGGACCCCCTTCTTCAGGTACAGGTTGTCCTCGAGCCCCACGCGGACGTGTCCGCCGAGCAGGATCGCCATCGTCGTCATGGGCAGCTGCATCCGCGCCATCCCCGCGACGACGTACGTCGCGGCCGGCGGAAGCTGGCCGATCATGTGGAGCAGGTTCTGAGGGCTCGCGGGGATCCCGCCGTCGACGCCCATCACGAGCTGGAAATGGGCCGGCTCGCGGACCAGGCCCGCCTCGATGAGCTTCTTCCCCTGGTGGATGAAGCCCACGTCGAAGGCCTCGATCTCCGGCTTGATCCCGGCGTCGAGCATCGCCTTCGCGAGGAACTGGACCGTGTCCACGGAGTTCACGTAGACGACGGAAGGCTTCCGGCCGGCGAAGTTCAGCGTGCCCGTCGTCAGGCTGCCCATCTCCGGGTTCGTCTTCAGGGGCGCGGCGCGCTCCGCGTCCGTGGCCCCGGCGATGCCGCTCGTCGAGGCCATCACGACGAGCTTCGTCCGCTTCCGGATCTTGTCGACCGTCTCCTGGAAGACGTCGAGCCGCGAGGTCGGCTTCTCGTCCTCGTCGCGGCAATGGACGTGGACGATCGCGGCGCCGGCCTGCTCGCACCGGTACCCGGTCTCCGCGATTTCGTCGGGCGTCACGGGCACGTGGGGCGTGTCCTTCTTCCGCGGGACCGAGCCGGTCGGGGCGACCGTGATGATGAGCTTCTCCATCCGTCCCGCGGAGGCAACCCGGGGCCGCTAGTAAGGGTTGCGCCCTCCATCAGGCGATTCGGCCGGACCGGCGGAGGATCTCGAGGACCGGGGCGACCGGCAGTTCGGGCGCGACGTTCCCGTCCCGCCCCACCGCGGTCGTCGCAGAGAAGAGGGAATCGACGATCGCTTCCTCCGTCGCCTCCGTCGCGGCGAGGAAGAGAGGGTTCAGGTTCGCGTCGTGCAACCGGTCCTCCCGCAAGACCTCCTGCGGGGACTCGTACGGGACCCGAGTGGTCGTCGAGAACGCGATCGTGATGTCCCCGCTCCCGTTGCTGCTGAACGAGCCGACCCGCGCGAGACCGAGGAAGGAGCGGCGCGCGATGCGGCCGAGCTGCCGCGAGGAGAGCGGCGCGTCCGTCGCGAGGACCGTCACGATCGAGCCGCCGCCTCCGGGAGGGAGGCGGGTCCGCTCGCGGGCTATGAGCTCCCGCCCGACCGGCACGCCGGCGATCGTGAGGTGCTCCCGCCATCCGAAGTTCGTGAGGACGAGCGCCCCGAGGGTGTAGCCGCCGTCCGCGGCCGGGAGGCGCCGGGACGCGGAGCCGATGCCTCCCTTGAACTGGCAGCAGATCGTCCCCGTCCCGGCACCGACCCCTCCGCGGGCGAAGTCGGGCGTCGCCGCGGCGAGGGCCGCGCGGACGTGCTCCGGCTTGACGTGCAGCCCGCGGGCGTCGTTCAGGTCCGAGTCGTCGCACTCCGCGACCGTGGGGACGACCGTGTCCGCCTTGGTCCCGATGTCCGGGTTCGCGTCGAGGGCGGCTGCGATGAGGCCCGTCGCGACGGCCCCCACGCCCATCGTGTTCGTGAGGCCGATCGGCGTCTCGAGCACCCCGAACTCCTTCATCTGGACGGCCCCGGTCAGCTCGCCGCTCCCGTTGATCGTGTCCCACATCGCCTTCGGACGGGCCCGCCACACGTTCCCGGGGTGCGGGACGACGAGCGTGACCCCGGTCCGGACGGGTCCACGCCCGGGCACGAGCCTGCCTTCCCCGGAGATCAGGGTGACGTGCCCGACCCGCACCTCGTCGACGTCGGAGATCGCGTTGCGGGGTCCGGGTTCGAGGAGGCCCAGGCGGAGTCCGAGGTCTCGGGCGCGCGGCCGCATCGAAATCCCTGGGAGAAACGACACGCGACCTTAACGTCTTCGCGAGGGCCTCCCCGGACCGACTCCGTCCCGGTCCCGGCGTCAGCATATAATATCGGGTCCATCCTCGCGCGTCGGTGGCCCCGCTCCCGCCGCCCCTTCGCGTACGGGTCGGTCGCTTCTATGCGTTCACCGCCGCGTCGTCCTTCGCGATCTGGATTCCGTTCTGGACCCTGTGGATCCGGAGGAACGTTTCGTCCGACTTCGAGTTCGCCCTCGTCGACGTCGCGTTTTGGCTCGGAGTCTTGGTGTACCAATTGCCCGTCGGGATCCTCGCGGACCGGTACGGGCGGAAGGTGGCGATCCTGTTGAGCGAGGTGTTCCGCACCGCGGGCATCCTGGGATACGGGCTGTCGACCGCGTTCGTTGGATACGTCGTGGCGAACCTCGTGTGGGCGCTCGGCGCGGCCTTCTCCATCGGGACTACTGCCTACCTTTACGAGACGCTCTTGGAGGGACGACAGGAGTCCGAGTTCCCAAGGTACATCGGCCGCTACGTGATGATCGCCCTCTCCGTGAACGCGCTCGGCGCCTTCGTCGGCGGCGTCCTCGTCGCGGTCGTCCCGGACGTTCGCCTGACCATGTTCGTCGGGGCCGCGTGGAATCTCGTGACGATCGCGATCGTCGGGCTCACGTTCATCGAGCCGAAGGTCGAGCGGATCACCGAGCCTACCTTCACGAAACAGGTCGGCATGGGCCTGCGCGTCTTCCGTCGCCGCGAAGGAGTCGCCCTCCTGATCGGTCTCCAGGTGTTCATCGGGGTCCCGCTGTATGCGATGTCGATCTTCCGCCCCCTGTACCTCCGGTCCCTCGGGTTCCAGGACGCGGACGTGGCGGTCTCGATTTCCGCGTTCCTCCTGGTGGCGGCGCTCGTGTCGGGCCTCGGGGGTCGTTTGGCACGGGTCCTCGGGGAGTTCGGGACGATCGTGATGTTCGTCCTCCTCGCCTCGGCGTCCTTCCTGGGGATGTTCGGGATGGGACGGTTCGCCGCTGCCGCCGTCCTCCAGGCGCCATTGTACGTCGTTTGGACTCTCCAGCCCGCCCTGACGACGGCGTTCCTCAATCGTCGACTCGAAGCGGGCGAACGGGCGACCGTCCTTTCGATCGGGGCCATGGCCTACACACTCGGTCTCGTGGCGGTGGAGCCGATGGCGGGCTTGCTCACGTCAACGACGGAGGACCTCGCCGTCCTCGGCCTGTTCCTTGGCCTCCTCACGTTCTTCCCGTGCGCGTACATCCTATGGAAATGGCGAACGACCGTGGCGCCATGGCCCGCGGTCACCCCGGTCCCATCCCGCCTCGTCGGGGGCGGGCGCGTGTCCCGTTCCCACCGACTCTTCGAACGACTCAGTCGGCCCCGGCCGTGACGGACTCTGCCCTCCTTTCCGTGACGAGGTGGCACGCCACGGAATTTCCCGGACCGATCTCGAGGAGTTCCGGCTCCTCCGATTCGTGGAGGATCACGTCGACGGAATGGGCCGAGGCCCGGACCTCGGCGATGCCTTTGAGGGCCAGGGAGGTCTCCCGCTGGCCCGCGATGATTCCCCGAAGGTCTCTCGCCAGGGCTTCCGGCCCTTCGAGGCCCGGCGCGATGCGCAGGGTCCGGGCGTCCGGGATTTCCAAGCCGCTCTCCTTGAAGACCGTCCCGCGGGGGTCCAGGGACCGCAGCTGGTCGGCCACCTCCTGCGGCGTCCACCCGCACCGTTCGAACGCGAAGGGGCATCGCGGGTGGAACCGGCACCCCGCCGGGATATTCACGGCATCCGGCCGCTCCCCTCTTACGATCACCCGCTCCACTTTCTTCCGCGGGTCCGGACTCGGGACCACAGAGATGAGGGCTTGGGTGTACGGGTGCTTCGGCCCGCGGATCACCTGTTCTGCGGTCCCGATTTCGACAATCTTACCGAGGTACATCACCGCGATGCGGTCTGCGATGATCCAAGCCAGGCCGAGATCGTGGGTGATGAACAAGTACGTCAACCCGCGGGACTCCCGGAGGTCCATCATGAGCTGGAGGATGCCGGTCCGGATGGACACGTCCAGCATGGAGACCGGCTCGTCGGCGACGATGAAATCGGGCTGAAGGACCAACGCGGCGGCGATGGACACGCGCTGGCGCTGTCCGCCGCTCAGTTCGTGGGGGAACCGGAACATGAACTCTTCCGGGGGCCGCAGTCCCGCGTCGCGGAGGGCGTCCATCACGAGGGAGGTCGTCTCCTCCGGCCTTCGTGTCACATGGTTCACCTGGAGAGGTTCCGCGAGGATCTCGTAGACCGACTGCTTCGGGTTCAGGGATTCATAGGGGTCCTGGAAAATCAGCTGGAGTCGTCGCCGCAATCCCTTCATCCGAATCCCGCCGATATCGCTGGTTCGGGCACGGAGATCGACGAGGAACGCGCACGTCCCTGCGGCACAAATCGGAGCGAGGGCGGTTGCCATCAGCATGCCGAACAGGTCCCGCTCCCACGGCAGGGAGACGGTGGGGTCCGAAAAGGCCAACCCTGCGGCTTGCGCGAAGAAGAAGGTCGGTATGCCGCCCACGACGACCAGGGCTAGCGAGAGCAACGCGACGAGCAGCGGGAGGCGACGCCAGGGTCTCCCCGGGGGCAAGCCCGCCACGGCACCCAGGAGGGCACCGAGGGCCGCACCGAACCCGGTCGTGACCCAGGAGTTCGTGAAGGGGTCGCTGAGGAAACCTACGGCCGCCGAAGGCAACAAGAACCCCGCGACGACCGCAGCGATCAACAATCCCCCAAGCGTGAGCAAGTCGCGCCCCGTCCAGGGGATGGACGCTCTCCAGGTGATCGAATACTTCCGCCGAATCTCGTCTGCGATCTTCGCCGATTCGGGCCGGTCCGGCCGCGACGAGGCTTCCTGAAACCGATTGAATTGCTCCCCGGGGATTTCAAGGAAGACGTCTCCCCCGGTCGCCTCGGTGAGCTTCAGGATCGCTCGTCCCGTCGAGGTTTTCCCGCAGCCGCTCTCTCCGACGAGGCAAAGGACTTCTCCCTTGCGGATGTCGAACGAAATCCCGTCCACGGCCTTCGCCCATTGGCGGCGCCGCCCGAGGATTTCGCGAAAGAGTCCCTTGCGTAGCGGATACCAGACGCGAAGGTTTCGAACCCGGATCATCGGGTTGGAACGGGACGGATCCGTCCGGGCACCTCCGGGACCTGGGGAAACAGGAAGCAGGCCGCGACGCGGCCGGCCGTAATCTCGGCGAGACCGGGCTCGGCCTTCGCGCACCGGTCGAATGCGAACTTGCAGCGAGGATGGAAGACGCATCCCTCCGGGGGAGTGATGAGGCTGGGCACATCGCCCGGGATGGCCTCAGGGATCAACCGCTGCGATCGGATGTCGGGAAATGCCGCGACCAGTCCCTGGGTGTACGGATGCTTCGGGTCCGCGAAGACCTCTGCGACGGGGCCCGACTCGACGATCTTTCCCGCGTACATGATCGCGACTCGGTCGCAGGTTTCCGCGAGGACGGAGAGGTCATGAGAGATCAGGATCATGGAGAGACCTAGCTCCTTCCGGAGTCGTTCCAGGAGTTCCAGGATTTGCGCCTGAATCATCACGTCGAGTGCGGTCACGGGTTCGTCCGCGATGACGATCTTCGGGTTGCACGCGAGGGCCATCGCGATCATCACGCGTTGGCGCATGCCCCCAGAAAATTCGTGAGGGTAGTCGTTGGCGCGTTCCTGGGAGATGCCGCAGAGTTCGAGGAGCTGACCCGCCCGTCCCAAGGCCTCCTCCTTCGTCGCCCCGTCGTGCAGGATGATCGGTTCCGCGATTTGTCCGCCCACTCGGCGGACCGGGTTCAACGAGTTCATCGCCCCCTGGAAAATGATCGAGATTTGCTTCCACCGGATTTTCCGCATTGCGGTTTCGGAGGCGCGGACTAGATCTTTCCCGTCGAGTTGGATGGAACCGGACGCGATACGACCGTTTGAGGGGAGGAGCCGCATGAGGGACAAGGCCGTGGTCGTCTTCCCGCAGCCCGATTCTCCGGCGAGCCCAATCGCCTCCCCCTTTCGGAGGTCGAACGACGCCCCGCTGACCGCATGAACACTGCCCGAGCGGGTCTCGAATTCGACGGTGAGGTCGCGGATCTCAAGAAGGGTCACCTCAACGCCTCCGTAGCCGCGGGTTCAGGATCTCATCGAGGGCGTATCCAAACAGGTAGAATCCGAACACCAGGACGACGAGGCAAAGGCCCGGCACGATCATCCATTGGGCCATTCCGTTGGTGATGGCGTCGTTGTGCACCGCTTCCGCGATGACGCGTCCCCAACTCACGTTGTTCCGGACGGACAAGTTGAGGAACGCGAGGACGCTTTCCGACAGGATGGAGACCGCGACGGTGAGGATTCCGTTCGCGAACACGACGGGAAAGGCGTTCGGCAGGATGTGCCGGAAGATGATGTGCACGTTCGAAGAGCCGATCATCCTGCCGCGTTCGACGAACATCCGTTCCTTGAGGCTGAGCACCTGTCCCCGGACGACTCGGGCCGTCACGGACCATCCCGTGAATCCGATTACGAAGATGATGCCCCAGAGATCCAGGTTGCCGATCCGCGCGGCGATGACGATCATCAGGACGAGGAAGGGGATCGACAGCACGACGTCGTTAAAGCGCATGATGACTTCATCGAGCCAGCCTCCCACGAAGCCCGAGACCAGTCCCACCCCGGTCCCGATCACGATCGCGACGAAGGCGGACATGACCCCGACGATCAGACTGATTTGGGTCCCCCAGATCACCTGCGAGTAGATGTCCCGCCCGAGGAGGCTCACCCCGAGCGGGTGTTGCGGGCTTGGAGGGGAGAGGGGCGGGACGTCGCCGACGGGTTGGAGCGGGCCGTAGGGAGCGATCCAGGGGGCGGCGATTGCGAGGACCAAGAAAAACACGAGGATCGCGAACCCGAGGACTGCAGTCTTGTTGTGCAACACCTGAACGGTCACGTCTCGAAACCGACGGGTCAAGACAATGGCCCGCGCCCGGAACGGCGAAACGATCCGAGTTTCGCGCGCCACCTCGCCCACGGACCACCTCAGCCGACTTTGATCCGCGGGTCAAGGAGGAGCAGGACGAAATCCGCAATCAGATTCGCGATGACGACCGCGGCGCCGCCGATCACGATGATGAACTGGAGCAGCGGGAAGTCGAGGTTCCCGATCGCCTCGATCGTCCGATAACCGATGCCCTTGTAGTTGAAGATATACTCCACCTGGTAGGCTCCTCCGAGGATGAACGCGACGTACAAGGCGATGAGGGAGACCATGGGCGGGAGTCCGTTCGGGAGGATGTGATTACGGAGGACCGCGCCTTCGGTCAGCCCCTTCGCCCTGGCCGTCGTCACGAAGTCTTCCGTCATGACGTCGATGAGGGAGCTCCTCATCACGAGCGAGATGCCCGCGATGGTCCCGAGGGCGAGGGTAGCGGAGGGGAGGATCAGATGGAGCATCGCATCGTAGACGTGCGTCCAGTCCCACCGCCATGGGACCAGGTCGAGGTCGTAATATCCCTGGACCGGTAGCTGCGGCCACCAGGAGAACCAGGCCGCGAAGGGGGACCTTCGCTTGAAGGCGGCCTGGAGCATGAGGCCCAGCCAGAAGATCGGCATTCCGTAGAAGAAGATCGCGAGCCCGGTCGACAAGTAATCAAAGGGCTTGCCTCGACGCACCGCGGCGTAGGCCCCGATGGCCATGCCGAACAGGATCGTAAGGATCGTCGATGTCCCCACGAGGAGGAGCGTCCAGGAGAGGTCGACGGAGAGGATCTCGATTACGGGCTTCTTGTAGAAATAGGAGACGCCCCAGTCGAACGTGACGAGCTTCTGGAGGTAGATGACGAACTGCTCGAGGGGCGTCTTATCGAGCCCGAATTGCGCGATTTGGTATTGTCGGAATCCGGCGTACTTGGGATCCCGAGGGATGATCGCCAGGTCCGCGCTGCCGGGCATCAACCGGATCAGGACGAAGTTGAGGCAGATGATCCCGAAGATGGTGATGGCCGCGTTGGCGAGTCGCCGAGCAACGATTCTAAGGAGACTGCTCGTGCCGCGTCACGCTCCCGGATTCGACCGATGCCCCGCGTCCCCTCGAGCGGCCAGGATTACGGGGGAGGGGGCTGGTCCCTCGGAGGTTCCTCCCGGCGTTCCTCTCGCATGCGCCCCTGCCGCCGCCGCAAGACCACCGCGGCGGCGACCAGGATCACGGCGACGATGCCGAGAGGCAACCCGTAGTTGATCAGTGGATTCAGCGCAGCCGGTCCGATTGGACCCGCTCCGCTCGTCCGAGACCAAATCGGGACCGTCGCGGTCTTTACCTGCGTGTGGGCGGATCCTGCTCGGTTGTCCGTGACGGTGACATTCAGGGTGTAGTTCCCCGCGGCCGCGTAGGTGTGGCTCCGGATCACCGGTGTGTCGGTCGAGGTGGACGTCCTTTGGTCGACCGCTTCTATGCCGTCTCCGAAGTCCCACGTGACATTCAGCGGATCGCCCTCGGGGTCGCTGACGATCACCTGCAAGGTGAGGGCCTCGTTCGCCCAGCCATGGCCCGTCACGGGGAAGAGCACGTCCACGGTCGCCACGGGCGGTAGGTTGACGGCGGCCGGGCTGATCGCGGCCGTCGTCGAGGCGCACACGGGCCATTCGGAGTCGGCCACGCGGACCTTCACGACATACGTGCCGGGACTTGCGAAGGTATGCGCCACGCTGTTCGTCGTGGTCGTGGCCGGGCTCGTGCCATCGCCGAAATTCCAGGTGTACGTGGTCGCTGCCCCCTCCGGGTCCGAGGCGATCACGCTCAGCGTCGTCGGGCTCCCCGCGACGTAGTCGACGGATGGGAAGGCGCTGATCACAGGCGGCCGGTTGTCTGGCGGAGCGAGATGATACCACAGATTGGCCAGGTCGCTGTCGACCGTGAGGCCGGGCTCGGTCGCCCAGTTGCCCCAATCGAGCCATCCGGAACCCAAGGTCGGGTCGCTGGTGACCGCGTACAGATCGTTCGGATAGTACGGAATGATGTAGGACGCATAGTCGTAGAGCATCTTCTGCATCGAGTCCGTGATGGCCCGGCGTGCGACCGGATCGAAGGTCGTGAGGGACTGGTTGTACATGGCGTCGAAGGTCGCATTCGTGTAGCCATTGTCGCTCAGGATGCCGATGGCGCCGGTGGTCTGGACCTGCAGGACGTCGATGGACGGGTCGGACACGCGGGTGAAGACCCAATCCCACAGCCAGATGTCGTAGTCGAGGGCCGACCAGATGCTGTTCATCTGGTTCGTGTCCTTGATCTCGTATCCCGGGGTCGGATTGCCGGTCGAGTCCGTCGTCTGGATCCCGGTCTGGCGAAGCCAGATGGAAATGTTCGCGACCGCCGGTTCAAACTCCGGGTGCGAGGTGGGCGCGTAGAATCGGAAGATGAGGGGGTCGGCGCCTCCCGCCTTCGCGAGGGGGGTCGCCGACGGGTTCAGGTTCCCCAGCATATCGTACGACCAGCCTGCCGCGTTCAGCATTTGCCGTGCGGCCGTCGTGTTGAATCGATACTGCTGGTCTTGCGGAATGCTGTAGTGCCAGGGGTTGCTCGCGGGCACCAGCGTGTCGCCGACCGTCCCCAGGCCCTGGTACGCGTACCGAACGATGGCGCCACGGTCGACGCTCATCGCGATGGCCTGGCGGACGACGAGGTTCGTGGCCAGGATTTGGTTGTTGTGCCCCGATGCCAGGTCGATGAAGTCGGGGTTGGCCGCATATTGGGATCGGAGCGCGTCGGTGAGGACGTTGGACGACAGCTCCCCGACGAACCCTCCCGCGACTTGGATCTTCGTCACCGTCGGTTGATTGAGGGACGCGGCGTTCACGAAGCTCACGGCCGGGATGTTGAAGATTGCGTCGAGGTGACTCGTCCCGGACCCGAAATCGTCGATGAGGGTGGTCGATGACGTGTAGAGGAGGAATCGGACCTCGTCCGGTCGGGATTTTTCACAATACACCGAATCGCCGTAGAAGTTCGGATTCCGGTGGAGGATGATGTGGCTGTTCAGGTCGCTGTTCGTGTCGTAATACATCGGGCCCGAGCCGACCGGGTAGGGGTGCGGTTCGTTCGCCACGGGGTCCACGATGCCCTGCCAGAGGTATTTCGGGAAGATCGGGATCGAGGTGAGGGTCGAATTCATCGCCGAGAAGGGGGCGGTGGTGGTCATCTGCACCGTGTAATCGTCGACCTTGGTGATTGTATCGAGGAAACTCGTGTACGCGTTCAGGACACTCGAGGTGTTGTCTTTGACCATGTTGTATGAGAAGACCACATCATCCGCGGTCACGGTGTGACTCCGATCCGACGGATTGAGCGGGTCCGTGAAGTACGCCGTGCGGACGAGATGGAAGGTCCAGGTCACCTGGTCCGAGGCAACGCCCCAGCTGGATGCGAGATCCGGCACGACGTTCAACCGGTCATCCCGCGTCGCGAGCGTGCTGTAGACGTTGTACACCGGAATGAATTCGAGGACCAAGGTGATGTCGTTCGGGTTCAGCGTGACCGCGGTTTGCCCCGCCACCCCGATTCGCAGGACCCGTGGTCCCGTCGCCAGGGGACGGATTGCGGCGCCGACGCCAATCGAGACGACCGACATAAGGACGGTCAAAACGAGAACTGACGCCAAGGATATTGCGATCATCCTTGCGATTATCCGATGTCTTACGCCTCGCCACGCCAACGCCCTCTCCTCCCCGCGCATAACCCCACCAACATGACGGAAGCCCACGACTCCCGTCCGTGCTAGTCCCTAGCGGGGATTCGGCTTGAATCTATAAATACATTCACTGGAGCGCGTAGGACGTCGCTCGACAGCCGTCGGCGTCGTCACATCGTCACGCGTATTCCGACTGGCTTTGTTCGCGCAAGAACTGCTGGAGGTAGTGGTGGCCGCCGGCCGCCTTGCCCGAGGTCCCGGACATCTTCCAACCCCCGAAAGGCTGCACCCCGACGACGGCCCCGGTCGTCGCGCCCGCTGCGCGGTTCGCGTACAGGACGCCCGCCTGGACCTCGGAGAAGAACCGACGGACCTCTCCCGGTTCCTGAGAGAAGATCCCGGCGGTGAGGCCATAGTCCACATCGTTTGCAACTTCAATCGCATCATCGAGGCCGTCCACCTCGATCACGGACAGGATCGGCACGAACAGCTCTTCCCCGTTGATCCGATGCCCGCGGGGCAGGCTCTCGACGATCGTCGGTTCGACGAAGTGACCGGCTTTCCGATTCGCCTTGCCTCCGAATAGGATGCGGCCCTTCGCGCGCTTGATTTCCGCGACCGCGGCCTCGTACTTGTCGACCGCCTCCTCGTTGATCAACGGCCCTAGGTACACGTCCCGATCCGTCGGGTCCCCGGTCTTGATTTTCCGACTCTCCGAAACGAGCTTTTCGAGGAAGGCCGCCTTCACCTTGCGATCCACGAGGACCCTCGAGCAGGCGGAACACTTCTGACCCCCGTACCCGAAGGCCGCCCGCATGACGCCGACAGCGGCCTTGTCGAGGTCCGCGCTCGCTGTGACGATCGTCGGATTCTTCCCGCCCATCTCCGTGATGATGGGCCTCGGCCGGGCCTTCGTGAAGGCGGCGAAGGCCCGGAGCCCGACCTCCCGCGACCCGGTGAAGACGATGCCGTCCACGTCCTCGTTGTCGATCAGCTCCTGGCCCACCGTGGCCCCGGGCCCGGTCACGTAGTTGAAGACGCCCGGAGGCAGGCCCGCCTCGTGGAGGACCTCGGCCAGCTTGAGGCCCAGGAAGGGCGTGTCGCTCGCGGGCTTGAAGACGACCGTGTTCCCCGTGACGAGCGCGCCCGTGGACATGCCCGCGGCAATCGCGAGGGGGAAGTTGAACGGCGCGACGACGGCCCAGACCCCGTAGGGCTTGAGGACCGACCGGGCCGTCTCGCCCGGGAGGTACTGCCCCATGGGCCTCTCGAATCCCTGGTTCCGGAGCATCTCGGCGGCGTACCAGCGCATCAGGTCCGCGGCTTCGTCGACGTCCGCCATGGCCTCGAGGCGGTTCTTCCCGTTCTCGAAGGACATCAGGGCTGCGTACGGGAACTTCCGATCGCGGATGAGGTCCGCGGCCGCCTGCACAGTCCGGACGCGCTCCGCGTACGGCGTCGCGGACCAGGACGGGAACGCCTCCTTCGCGGCCCGGATCGCCTGCTTCGCGTGGGCCCGCGTCCCCTTCTGGAAATAGCCCAGGACGAGCGTCGTCTCCGCGGGGCTCGTGTCCGGGAAGGTCGCGGTCGCCCAGACCTCCTTGCCTCCGATGATCATCGGATGCTTCGCGCCGAACTCGGACCGGACCCGCTCGATCCCGGCCTGATACGCGGCGTGGAACTCCTCCGTCCTGCCCGCCTCGACGGCATTCTGCCAGGTCCGCTCGTTCCGGAAGTCCATGGTGGGGTCCCTCGGGTCGGACGATGGCGAGAGCCGGGGTTAAGGTTTCGCCTGGTCGCGCGGGGACGGAGTCCTGAGTCCGGACGAAGGGCGATCCTACCAGATGTAGGGATCCGAGGTTCCCTCGTACTTCTTGTACTGGGCCATCGCGCCGACCGCGGCGAGCAGCTCGCGCGCCCATTCCCGCGTGTACGAATTGGGCGGGATCTCGTGGGTCGTGCCGAGCCACTCGAACACCTCCTTGAAGGCGGCGCGCTGCTCCTCCTTCGTCAGGGCCTCGTCGAGTTTTGCGATGCGCTGTTCCAGGCGGCTCATCCCGAGGACGAGCTCCTTGCACTGGGCCAGGAACTTCGCCTGCTCTTCGCGCGTCATGGGGGAGACCGGGGGACCATGACGGCCACCCCCGATAAAAGTTCGCAAGCCTTTTTGTATGGAGAGGGCTCGTGCAGGCGTGGCCGTCTTCGTTCGCGTGGCAAAGGCATCCGACGTCCCGCCAGGGAGCGGGCGCGTCGTCGTTGTGCAAGGGTTCCCCGTGGCCCTCTTCAACGTGGAAGGGCGGTTCTTCGCCACCTCGAACGTCTGCTTGCATCGAGGCGGGCCCGTGGGCGAGGGAGCACTCGACGGTCCGATCGTGACGTGTCCGATGCACGGATGGGAGTACGACGTGCGGACGGGCGCGAATACGATCAATCCCGCGGCCCGATTGCGGACATTCGAGGTGCGGCTCGAGGGGGACGACGTGCTCGTCGGAACCTGACCCTCGATGGCATGACCCTTTCGTCGCCGGTGAGGTTTTAGCGTCCCCGAGAGGTTCCGCGGGAGTCGGATCGTGGATCTCCTCTGGGCCTTCCTAACCGCGCTTGCGCTTCTCGGACTCGTGGTGACGGCGGCCTCGCTCCTCCAGGGCCTCCGTCTCCGGGGCCACGTGCGTCGCGCGATGCGGGCCGCGTTCGGGGCCTATCTCCCGCGGGTGGCCATCGTCCTGCCCATTCGCGGCCTCGATCCGGGTCTCCAGGAGAACCTCGAGGCCATCCTGTCCCAGACCTATCCCGGGTATCGAGTCCTCGTCGTCGTCGATGATCCCGGGGATCCCGGCGCCGACCTCGCGCGGAAGGCTGGTGCGTCCCGGCCGGGTGTCCCCCTCACGATCGTCGTCTCAGAGGCCGCCTCCCTCCCGGGGAAGGTCAACGCGGTCCGATCGGCCCTCGCCCATCTGGTCCCCGACGACGAGGTGATCGCGTTCGCGGATTCCGACATCCGGCCTCCGACGGATTGGTTGCGGCAACTCGTGCAGCCGCTCGCCGACACTTCGGTCGGAGTCGCGACCGGGTTCCGGTGGTACGTCCCGCCGCGGCCGCAGTTCTGGTCTCTCGTCCGCGCGGAGTGGAACTCGGTCAGCGCGAACGTGTTGTTCGATCCGCGCCGTTCGTTCGCTTGGGGCGGGTCCTGTGCCGCACGCCGAGAGACCCTTTCGGAAATCCGGATCTCGGAGCGATGGCGAGAGACCTTGAGCGATGACCTGGTCCTCACGCAGGCGATTCGGGAGGCGCACCTCAAGATCGCGTACTGTCCGGCCTGCCTGGTCCCGACGTTCGAGGGAGCGACCCGCGCGGCGTGTCTCGAGTGGTGCCTGCGGCAGATGACTATGGCCACCCTCTATCTGCCCATCGTTCGTCGCTATGCCGCGGCGGCCTTCGCGGTGTTCAATGGCTCGACGGTGTTGGGCATTGTGTCCGCGCTCCTGAGCATCGGGTTGGGTCCCGCATACTTGATTCCCTCTGCACTGTTCCTCGCCCCGCTTCCCGCAACGGTCGCGAAGTCGTTCCTCCGACGTCGAGCCCTGTTTTCGGCGGGCCCCGCGGTCGCGGCCGCATGGAACGTCCCGGGATGGCGGACGGCGCTCGCGGCGCTGGCGGTCCCGTGGGTGATGGCCTTCGGCCTCCTGAGGACCCGTGATCCAAGGGTCGTGCGATGGCGCGGCCGGGACTACGATGTCACGGACCCAAAACACGTCCGACTCGTCGATCAGACGTGAGGGTGGGCCGCGCGCTACGCGCGTTCGTCCGTGAGCTCCGACTGCTCCCGCATGTGCTCTTGGAACTTCGCGAGGTCGGAGAGGAGCTCGTTCCTCCTTTCGCTTCGTCGGAGCGTGCGGGCCATCGAGGCGATCGGGGGGAGGAAGGCCAGCACGAGGACGATGGCGATGACCGTCGCACTCAGGGCGACCCTCGCCCATCCCAGTCCAAGCAGGAGCACGATGACCAACGAGGGCGGGAGGAAGAAGGCGGCGAAGACCGCCTCGATCCGCACCAGAGGCTGTCGCGCCTGATTCTGGATCGCAAGCACCTCCGCGTCCGAGAGGCTTCTCGCGGTCGTGACCATCCGTTGGCCGCTCCTCGCGAACCGATCGCGGATGACGGCCATCGTCTCGAGGTAGCCCGGGCTCTCCGACCGGAAGGCACGGATCGATCCGGGGGTGAACTTCACGAGGATCCGCCGACCCTCCCGAGACTCGACGCCGATCCCCGTGTGCACTAGAGTTCCCGCCGACGACGCGAACGGCGACAGGAAGGAACCCGCGACTTCGTAGCTCCTCGGATAGACGTCGCGGACCTCGGACCACGGGAGGTACGCCGGGGTTCCGACGAGCCGGCGCCAGAAGGGAAGCGAGACTTCTATGCCCTCCTCGTAGACGCGCGTAGGGCTCGGTTTGAAGAGGGCCATGGCGAGCAGGACGATCGCGAGCGGGAGGAAGCACAATCCGCCGAGGGGCCACAGGCCCTGGGGGCCCGCGACGATCGGCCCGATGACGAAGGTCACGATCAGGACGAGGAGGAGGACCGCGACCGTCATCGGATTCGCGGGGATGGGCCGGTAGGTGAACAGGAGAGGGCCCCGATCGTCGGTCGTCATCGCCGAGCCAATTGCAGGGTCCGATTTCCCCCTTGCTGTCGTGCGGCGTGGCTCTTCTCCAGGACCGCATCCTTTACGCGCGGGCACGCCTTCGGATGAAGCGTGCTCGCCCTGGGATTCGAGGGGACCGCCCACACGGTCGGGGTGGGGATCGTCGATGAGACGTGCCGGGTCCTCGCGAACGTCTACGACATGGTGAAGCCGGAGAAGGGCGGCATCCACCCGAGGGAGGCCGCGAACCACCACGCGGAGGCTGTCGTCCCCTTGACCCGCAAAGCGGCCGATGTCGCGGGGATCGATCTTCATGATGTCGATCTCGTCGCGTTCTCCCAGGGACCCGGGCTGGGCCCTTGCCTCCGCACGGTCGCGACCGCGGCTCGGGCCCTCTCCCTCTCCCTCGGAATCCCGATCGTGGGCGTCAACCATTGCGTCGCCCATCTCGAGATCGGCCGTGGCGTGACGGCGGCGAAGGACCCCGTCCTCCTGTATGTGAGCGGAGGGAACACGCAGGTCATCGCGTTCGCCCGCGGACGGTACCGCGTCTTCGGGGAGACCCTCGACATCGGGGTCGGGAACATGCTCGACAAGTTCGCTCGGGAGTGTGGCCTCTCGTTCCCCGGCGGCCCGATTCTCGAGGCGCTGGCGCGGAACGGGACGAAGCTGCTCCCGCTGCCCTACAGCGTGAAGGGGATGGACGTCGCCTTCAGCGGGATGCTCACGGCGGCCCTGGCCTTGCGCAAGGGCGGCGCCGTGATGAAGGACCTGGCCTTCTCAATCCAGGAGGTCGCCTTCGCGATGTTGACGGAGGTCACGGAGCGCGCGATGGCCCACTTGGACAACGACGAGGTCCTCCTGGGCGGCGGGGTGGCGTGCAACCGGCGGCTCCAAGAGATGGTCCAACGGATGGCGGCGGACCGAGGCGCGACGATGTTCGTTCCCCCGCGCGACCTGTGCGTCGACAACGGCGCGATGATCGCGTGGACGGGCCTGCTCATGCACCGCGGGGGTGTGCGCATGGACCTCCAGGACACGCTCGTCGACCAGCGATTCCGCACGGATGCCGTCGAGGCCGTGTGGCGCTCCCGACATACCTCTGAGTAGAGGTATGTCCCGGGCCCTGGGGTCGTACCACGAAACCGGTCTTCGCTCCGGACCCCTCAGGGCCGCGAGGCCGCACGGGCCGCGGCCTTCCCCGCTTTGTGGCCCATGCCCGCGAGGGCGGCCTGGATCGCCGCGAAGCCGGCCTTGATGTCCTCCATGGAGCAGATCCCCATGTGGCCGATCCGGAAGATCTTCCCTTTGAGCTGGGCCTGGCCACCCGCGACGGTCGTGCGGTGCTTCTCCCGCAAGACCTTCCGGAATGTCGTGTCGTCGATGCCTGCGGGATACCGGATCGCCGTGACCGTGTTCGACGCGAACGCGCGATCCGGGAACAGGTGGAGATCGAGGGCCTCGGCCGCGGTGCGGGCGGCCTCCGCGAGTTGTCGCGTGCGCGCGATCCGGGTGTCGAGGCCCTCCTCTTTGAGCTGCCGAAGGGCTTCCCGGTACGCGAGGAACAGGGGCACGGCCGGGGTGTACGGGGTATCCTGCTTCTCGAGGCCGTCCACGTGGGCTTTCAGGTTCGTGTAGTACGAGGTCTCGGAGTGCAGGGCCTCGTACGCGCGCTTCGAGAGGGCCACGGCGCTGAGGCCGGGCGGCGCGGCGACGCACTTCTGCGATCCGACGACGAGGGCGTCGATGCCCCACGCCTCCATCCGGTTCTCGAGCCCCCCGACCGCGGTGATCCCGTCGACGATCAGGAATGCGTCGTGTTCGCGCACGACCTTCGCGATCCCCTCGATCGGATTCGTCAGGCCCGTGGACGTCTCGTTCCAGCACAGGGTGACGGCCTTGTAGGATCCCGCGTCGAGGGCTTCAGAGACCCGGCTCGGATCGACCGCGGTCCCCCATTCGAACGTCAGGGCGGTGGGACGCGCGAACACTTGGCACATCTCGTGGACGCGCTCGCTGAACTTGCCATTCACGAGGTTCAGGACCGTGTCCGATTTCCGCAGGAGTCCTGCGACGGACGCCTCGAGGCCCGCGGTCCCGGAACCGGAGAGGACGGCCACGGGCGCTCGGGCGCCGAACAGGTACTGCGTCAGCGCCCGCGTTTCCTCCAGGACCTCTTTGAACTCCGGGCCTCGATGGTTCATCGCGGGGGCCGACATGGCCTGGAGGACCCGAGGGTCCATCTTCACGGGACCGGGGAGCAAGAAGACGTCCGAGGCTCGATCGACCATCGAGCCCATCGACAGTCGCGTCGGACGATAAACGATTCGCGCGAAAACGCTCATGGCAGGCCGGATTAGTGGCTCCACGCGAAGGAGGATGCCTTCATTTAGGACAAGGCTCGGAAGCATTATATATTGTAGAAGCTTTCCGCCCGACGCTCGTCGGTCAAATGGTATCATTCTGACCTACGAGGGCAGGCGAAGAATGCGCGATGCGGACACGGAAAAGATGACCTTGCGCCTCCCGGCGCGGTACCTCAAAGCCCTCGACTTCCTCGTCGAGGTCGACGACTTCCCGAGCCGCTCCGAGGCGGTGCGCGCCGCGATCCGGGACTTCGTCTACGCCCGCGTGGAGCTCGTTACGGACAAGCTCAAGAAGATGAAGGACGCGGAACGGACCCTCGCCGAAGCGGAGGCGTTCAAGCGGGAGTACCTCAACAAGTGACGTTTCGGCGGGGCTCGTCCCCGCGGTCCTCCGGACCATACGGATTACCTCCCCCCCAACTGGGTGGCCGCGAAAGCCACCCACTTTTCTTTTCGGATCCGTGGGATTCCCCATGGCGGCCCGAAATTTTGTCAACCGAATCACGAACGATACTTGGTTCAGATAGGCTCGACTGGGCCGCGTAAGGGGATGGGCCGCACGTCCCGCTCCCCATGGCAACGGTCACGGGAGCTTGGAACGAGAGCGGCTACGGCGGCGGCTACGAAGCGGAACTGCCCCTTCGGATGCGACGGTTCGTTTGGCTGTCGACGGGGATGTTCAGCGCGGCCTCCCTCGCGATGGCCTTCGTCGGCTACTTCTTCGCGGGATCCTTCGAAGGCGCGGGGTCGCACTTCCTCGCCTCGATCGTGTCCGGCGGCCTGTTCGGGATCGCCTCGGTCTTGAAGTTCGGAATGGACGAGGCGTGAAACTCGCCAGTGATTTTCACCCCCGGCTAGCCACCCTCGATAACCGATTGGTAACCTACTTCGTCCGCCGCGGGCCCTCCCGGAGCGGGATGGGAACGGTGACCCCGCGGACGATGGCGATCAGCGAAGGCGGGTCCCTTGCGGGCTCCCTCGCGGCACGGACCCGGAAGACCCTCTCGCGCGCGGGAGGGCTCTTCGGCCTTTCCCCGGCCGGGGTCGTCCCGGCGGACGGGCTCCCCTCCGCGACATCGTCGGAACGGGTCGAACCCGCGGCGTTCACGTTCCGCGCACGGATCCGAAAATTCGTGTGGCTTTGGAGCGGCCTCTTCAGCGCCGCGTCCTTCGCGATGCCGGCCCTCGGACTCCTGGGGGTCGGTCGGATCGAGATCGAAGCCATCGGCACGAGCTTCCTCGCGGGGGTCATGAGCGCCGGCCTGTTCGGGCTCACATCCCTCCTGCACTTCGGGCCCGACACGGCGTGAGCCAGGCCCTGCGCCGAACGTTTATTACGGGTCGCTCCCCTTCGCGGCGGCCGTGGAGCGGGAGGTGTGGGTCCGAGGGGCGATGGTCCTCTCGATCCTCGGTCTCGTGGTCCTGGTCCTGGTCACCCCGGTCCTCCTCGGACGGCCCTCGTCGGAGTTACGGGCCCAGCCCCTCCTGACGATCGGCATGTCCCGAAACGAGTCTTGGTTCATCGTGAACCTCGGCGCCGCGGTCGAGGTGTACCGATACGACCTGATCCGGCTCACGATCAACGGCACGGATCCGTCCACGAACTGGACGTTCCGGGAGTCGGTGCAGGAGACGGAGGCGTACGGGTTGTCCCGTCGGGTCCCGGCCAACGCGACGTTCTCCGTGAACGTGTACTTCGTCGACCGGCAGCAGGCCCCCCGGCCGAAAAACTACTTTGAGTACAACGTGACCGTCCGCGCGATCCAGGACGTGGACCAAGGGACCGTCATGGTCTTCACCTTCCCCTTCGAGAAGAATGCGAAAGGGACGGAGTTCCGGAGGACCCCGCCGGATGACTTCCGGCTCGGCGTCCCTTGGAGGGGGACCCTGCCATGAGGATCTCCCGTTGGTCCCTCCTCTGGATCCTGATCATCGGGGTTCTCGTGGCGGTCGAGGGAAGCATGATCGCGGGCGTGTTCACGCCGGACCCGATCGGCTCGATCTTCGGCGTCATCTACGCGCTGACGCTCATCTCAATCCTCTCGATCATCGGCGCCGTGTTCCTCGGGATGGTCGTCTCCCATCGCATCCTGTCCGTGAAGGGCTTCACCCCGTTCGAGCAGGAGATGCTCCGGATGCGCCAAGAGGTCCGCGAGTTGGCGGAGCGCGTCTCGGAGATCGGCGCGCGCCTCGGGATGACGGTCGGAAATCGGAAGAACCCGCCCTAGGCGAGGCGCTCCGGGCACACGCCGCGGCGGGAGCAGTGGATGCACTTGCCCGGCCGGTTGTGGTTCCGATGGGCCCCTCCCTTCGCGATCGAGGCCCGCATCTCCGCGAGCTTCTGGAGGAGCATCTTCCGCTGGTCCACGTTGTATTCGATCTCGTACGCCGTCTCCCCGTACCGGACGATCCCGTACGGAGGCGGCTCCCCGTACTCCTCCTCGAGCAGGACGCAGTACGCGACGACCTGGAGGATGTGGGAGAACAAGGGCCCTCGAGGGACCCGCCCTGTCTTCAATTCCACGGGGATGTGGTGCTCCCCGTCCATGACGACGGCGTCGGGCCGGCCGGAGAGGCCGAGGGCCTGGGACACGAACAGCTTCGGCTTCTCCGCGGTCGAGTCGACGTACACGAGGTCCCCGCGGACCGCGTACCGGGCCCGCGTCGCCCGCGCGATCTCGAGCGCGCCGATCGACCGGTACAGGAAGAAGGAGGCCCCGATGAGCCACGCGAGGGCGAGGGCCTCGAACCCCTGCGCGAGGGCGTCGTTCTGCACGCCTTGGAGGGAGACCGCGGCGGTCGCCAGGATGGCGGCCGCCATCGCGGTGCCCAGGATCACCCGCTCCGAGATCAGCTTGTCCTCCGGGGTCGCGACCCGGTCCGCGCGGAAGAGGAAGTAGACGGCCGCGAGGAGCCAGATCAGGGAGATCGCGCTCAGGGTCTGGAGGGCCTGGAGGGAGGTGGCGACGAACCGCAGTCCGATCGTCGCGACGATCGAGGCCGCGATCGCGAAGTACAGGACACCGGCCTCGGCCTCCCGGGCCCGGGCCTCGTGGACCTCAATCCCCTTCAGGTCCGCGGACGCGGCGGCGTGCCTCTTCTCGCCCTCCGCGAGCTCCGGGGCGTCCTCGGGGGCGAGGCCGCGGCTCAGCCACCAGCTCAGCGGGCAATAGCCGAACTTCTCCACGTCCGCCGCGGAGATGAGCTCGGAGAAGGGCACGGGTTCGCACCCTCGCGGGGCCATTTATTCCTTTAGCTCCGACTCTCAATTTCCGGAGGGAGGCCGCGGATGCGGCGACGACGAACCCGTAGACGCCCAGGAGGAGGACGGGGTCGTCGAGCCGCCACGACTCGAGGCCCGACGTGGCCTGGCCGTCCCAGTCCGAGTCGAATGCGGATTCGAACCGCCGCGCGAGCTGCGGATCCTCCAGGATGACCCCGATCTCGCGGTTCTCCATCGCGGATCCGAAGGCCCAGTTCATGCTCGACACGAGCACGACCCGGCCGTCCGCGACCGCGCCCTTGTTGTGGAGCCGCTCGATCGCCCCGTGGGGGTCCAGGAGGCGGACCTCGAGAGGCACCCCCTCCGCCTGGGCGCGGCCGTTCACCCGCCCGAGGACGTCGTCGTTCTCGCCGACCTCCCCCACGGAGGACCAGCTGCCGTCCAGGAGGATGCGGACCCGGACCCCGCGGCGAGCGGCTTCGAAGGCGGCCTCGAGGAAGGGGTTCGATGCGTTCCCCCAGGTCTCGTCCAGGTAGAACGCTTGGATGGAGAGCCTCTCCCGCGCGGACGCGAAGACGCCCAAGGGCCCGTCCGGATCGAGCGTCGCGTCCGGCCCGATGACGAGGCGTCCGGGTCGGACAGGCGACGCGGCAAGGGGCCGTGGGGATGGGATCGAAGGCGGCACGGGCAGCGGTTCCGAGGCCGGTTCCACGGCCGCGATGGAGTCTCGTCGGCGGTCATCGAAGTCTCCTTCGAACACCTCTCGCAATCGAGTCGCCAACGACGGATCTTCGAGGAAGACGGACCACCCGCGGTTCCCTTCCCGCGAGGCGGCGAAGCCCGAATCCCCGAAGTTCTCCGATCCGATCCAGGCCGCCCTCCCGTCGACGATCGCGTACTTCGCGTGGAGGTAGCGATATCGCTTGACGACGTCGGAGGCACCCCGGAGCCATCGGACCTCGACGCCCGCGGCGAGGAGTCCGCCGACGAGGCGATGCTCGTCGTCCTCGATGCCCCCGACGGGCCCGCCATCCAGGAGGATGCGGACCCGCACGCCGCGCCCCGCCGCGGCCGCGAGAACGGACGCGATGCGCTCGCCGGTCAGCGTGTAGACGGCCACCTCGATGTCCGCGGAAGCGGAACCCAAGAACTGAAGGAGGGGCTCGTCGCCGTCGTCCGGAGAGAGGACGGGGGCGATAGGTCCGCGGAGGTCGAATCGCTCGAGGTCGAACGAGGATTGACCCAGGCGGTGGGGCCGCAGCCCTTCCCAATCCCGCGCCGAGTCCGTGTCCGATAGGCCGGGCCCATCCGGCTGGCGCACGGCGATCTCCCCGCGCCCCATCTTGGCGGCGGGACGACCGGTCCACCCCGCGCCCTCGTACGCGGAGGTCCCCCACACATACGCGTCGACGATCCTCGAGGATGGATCCAGCAGGAGGACCTCGTCCCCCGCGTCCGCGAGGCGAAGGACGCTACCGCCCATGGGACGGGCGTCCCCGGCCTCGAAGGCGAAGTCGGCGGAGGAAAGTGTGTCCTCCGAGTAGCTCGTCGCATTCCGCGCGGTGACGATGCGGCCGCCCGCGGGTAGGTGAGAGCCGAGCGGGAAGGTCGCGGTCGCCTCGCGGTCCGTCAGCGCCCACCCGGAGAGGTCGATCGGGGCCGTCCCGACGTTCGCAATCTCCACGAATTCATCGTCCCGCGCGGCGTTCGCGTAGACCCGGGAGAGGAGGACCGGACCCGTGGTCCCGGAAAAAGAGGCGGGCGCGAGCGGGGGAGGGGGGAGAGGGTCGGACTCGCGCGCCGCCGACAGGGAGCACGTCGCCAGGAGGGCCGCCACGCACAGGGCGACCGCGCATTCCGGGCACCGCACGCGGTCGCAGGGCCCCCGTGCGGGATAAGGGGGCGGCCTACAGGCACGCTACGTCCGGGGTTCGGCCGGCGGAGGCGTCACGCGACGAGCAACTTTCCCTCTCGGAGGATCGGCTTTCCGTCGACCTCGACCGTCGCGGCCTTGACCGCGCTCTCGAATCCGAACGAGGACTTGTTCGTCCCACCGATGAAGTCGTTCGCCCCGACGCCAATCGAGACGGACCCTCGAACAATCGCATTCTGCAGGAAGCCGAGGGTGGCCTTCGGATTCGTGCCGATCGTGAAGGACGCGATCCGATCGCGGTCGCCCGAGGCGGCCTCGTATTGCTTCCGGAGGGCCAGGGCGTTCGCGTCCCCTTCGAACTCGGTGATCCGACCGTCCCGGAAGTCCCATCGCATCCGGCGGATGGTCCGGCCGGCCCACGCTTGGGGGACATCGAAGACCACGTGGCCCGTGGCGCTCGTCTCGACCGGGAACACGGACACGCTGCCCGCGGGGATCGAGGCGTCGAGCACGCCGGCGGCGACGTCCTCGTCATCGACGATCCCGTCGTAGATCATCGGCGATTTCCCGCGGACGGAGAAGGCGAGGTCCGTGCCCCCGGGGGCGGTCACCGTGACCTCGTCCGCGGTGCCGAGGATTCCGGCGAGCCGCTGCCCCGTCGCGGCCAGGGTCTTCGCGGGGACTGCGGAGGCGGCCTGGACCATCCGCTGCCACGCAGCGAAGTTGTATCCGTAGGCCTTGGCCCGCGGCTTCGTGACGAGCGAGATCCCGAGGGAGAGGGAGCGGACCTTGCGCTCCCGCATCGGGCGGTGCGCCTCCGTCTCCGCCTCGTCGTTCGCGGCCATCTTGTCCGACGGGACCTTGCGGTACACGGCCGGGTCCTCCGCGGCGCCGGCCCAGAAGACCGCGGTGGAGAGCTCCGAGAGACCCCGGCAAAACGCGGACGGCCGGCGCAGGTTTTCCGCGGACAGGTACTTCATGTAGTCCGCGTAGAAGCGGTCCGTGTAGACGGCCAGCAGGGCGTCCGCGCCGACCTTGAAACACTCGCGGGCGATGTCTTCCGCGAGCGGGAGGGTGTGCGGATAGCACCAGATCGCGACGTTGTCGTCCGGTCGGATTCGCAGGCAGTTCTTGACGGCGTTCTCGGCGAGCGTGGGCATCGAAGGTTTTCCCCCGGGACCGGAGGAGCTTGGGGATATAAGAAGCATTACTGAGTTGGGTGAAGCCCGGACCGAGGGAACTCAGCGGAGGCCCTTCACGAGGTCCCGGAGGGCCTTCTCCGGGTCCTTCGCCTTCACGACGCCCGTCGCCAGGAGGACGCCGGACGTCCCGAGTTCCAGCGCCTTCGCGACATCCTTGCGGGTCTTCACGCCCGCGCCGCACAGGATGGTGACCCGTGGGTTCACGGCGTGGATCCGCTCGACGGCTCCCGTGATGACCTCCGGTTTCGCGGTCGTGACGCTCACGTCGCCGCCAATCAACTCGGGCGGCTCGATTGCGATGTACTCCGGCGAAAGCTTCGCGAGGGTCTCCGCCTCCGCGAGGTCGTCCGCGCAAGCGACCACCTCCAGGCCGAGTTTCTGGCATCGAGGGATGCTCTTCGCCATCTCCTCCCAAGCGACCTTGCGCTCGCTGTGATTTATTAACGTCCCCGCGGCGCCCGCCTCGAGGAGGGCCTCAGGGGGCATCCACCCCGTCGTGGCTCCCGCGTCCGCCGCGTCGACGTGCTGCGAGAACACGGGCAGATGAACGAGCTTCGCAAGATGGGCGATGTCCGTCGTGGGTGGGCACAGGACGATGGACGCGCCCGTGTCGTCCGCGACGGAGGCAAAACGTCTGGCGAGGTCCCAGCCCCTTTTCCCGAGAATCTCCGGGTAGGTCTTGAAGTTCAGGACAATCGCAGGGAGACGCATCGAAACGGGAAGGCGATGGCCTCGGAAATAGACTTGGCCATGGTGTGCAAAGGTCAATATGGCCCCGCACCTTGCGACGTCTCGAGGTGCCTCGAATGCGGATTTCCATCGGCAAGCTCCGCGGGCTCCAAGAGATCTCGGACGACACGGGCCGCTTCACGATGATCGCGATGGACCAGCGGGGGAGCCTCCAGAAGATGCTCCATCCGGAGAATCCGAAGGCCGCGACGTATGCGGAGATGGAGGCCGTCAAGCTCGGCGTCACGGAGGGCCTCGCGGCCCACGCGAGCGGCTACCTGCTCGACCCCGAGTTCGGGGTGGGCCCCGCGATCAACCGATTCGTCCTGCCGGGTCGCACGGGCCTCCTCGTGTCCATGGAGACCTCCGGGTACGAGAAGAAGGGGAATTGGCGGCTCACGACCCTCCTGGAAGGGTGGAGCGTGGAGAAGGTGAAGCGGCTCGGGGCGAGCGCCGCGAAGCTCCTCGTGTACTTCAACCCGGACGCCCCGCGGGACGTCGTCGACCACCAGATCGGGGTCGTGCGCTCCGTCGCCGACGAATGCCGGCGACTCGACCTTGCGTTCGTCTGCGAGCCGATGTCGTATCCGGTCGACGAGACGGAAGAGGCCTTCGCGCACCACAAGGCGGACACGATCATCCGGACCGCGGAGGTCCTGAGCCCCCTCGGCATCGACGTCCTCAAGGCGGAGTTCCCCGGGGACCCGAAGGTCACACCGGACGCCGAAGAGCTACGGAAGAACTGCGAGCGCCTCAGTCGAGCGACGAAGGTCCCCTGGGTCGTCCTCAGCGCCGGCGCGGATTTCGACGTCTTCCAGAGGCTCGTCGACCTCGCCTGCCGCGGCGGAGCCTCAGGGTTCCTCGCGGGCCGGGCGATCTGGAAGGACGCGTTCAAGGAGAAGTCCCTCGACAAGCAGATGGCCTACATCCGGACCCAGGCCGTGAAGAACTTCCAGCGCCTCGCGGACCTCGCGCACAAGCACGCGAAGCCGTGGTGGGACTTCTACGGCGGACGGGAGGCCCTGCGGGACCACTTCGACGGCTGGTACGTCAAGTACTGAGGAGGGACGCGGGACGGACGTCACCCTCGCGGAGCACGCGGCGAAGGCCGACCGGGACCTCGCCCGCCTCCTCGCGGACGTCGCGGGCCTCGCGACCCGGATCCGGCGGGAGCTGCCCGTCCGGAGGGATCCCGCAGCCACGCGCAACGTGTACGGCGAACAGCAGCTCGAGCTCGACGTGTGGATGAATGACCTCTTCGTCGACGCCCTCGCGAAGTCCAAGCTGGTCGGCCAGGTCGCCTCGGAGGAGATGGGGAACGTCAAGGCCGTGGGCCGCGGCCGCTTCTCCGTCGTCCTGGATCCCCTCGACGGCTCCTCGAACGTGAAGAGCAACAACATCTTCGGGACGATCTTCGGCGTCTTCGACGGCCAGCGGCTTCCCGCCCGCGGCACGGACCTGTTCGCAGCCGGGTACATGATCTACGGCCCCGCGACGACCCTCGTGTACGCGACGAAGGAGGGGGTCCACGAGTTCGTCCAAGGGGGCGGCGGTCGTGCTGAGGAGTTCTTCCTGATCCAAGAGGCCCTGCGGCTCCCCGAGAAGGGCAAGCTGTACGGCGTCGGGGGACACCGGGACAAATGGATCCCCGAGGTCAAGGCCTTCGTGGGGGACCTCGAGCGGGAGCTGATGAACCTCCGGTACGGCGGCTCCTTCGTGGGCG
>DASQXV010000067.1:0-19657 GCA_035639595.1 Thermoplasmata archaeon
GTGAAGCCGTTGCCGAGGAGGCGCACGAGGACGCGCCAGCCGCCCGCCTCGATCAGGATGTCTTCCGGGTCGGGCAGGTTCAGGGAGGAGGTGACCTTCGTCGCCGCGGACAGGGCGAGGGTCGCCATCGCCGTCGTCGTCATGGACGTCGGGCTGCGGAAGGTCGACGCGATTGGCAGGCCGCTGCGGTCCCCGACGACGAGGGCCTGGACGCTCGTGATCTCGTTCGCGAGCAGGTCCAGCGTCTGACCGAGGATTTCATCGGAGGACAGCACGGAGATTTCGGCGGGGGCCTCCACGAGTCCCCTGCCCTTCCCGCGCAGGATTTGCTCCGAGCCGCTCATGGATACGGCGTTCGCCCGCGAGACCTTAAAGGGTCCAGGCAAGTCCGCTTGACCAGGAGCCCCGGGAGACCTCGAGGTCCGGGCAGCGGACCGTCCCTCGCTCCCGCGGGGAAGATTGTCACCCGCGATAACGGAGGACGGACGCTTATTACGCCGTTCCGGACAACGACCTAACCAGAGGCAACCCATGCGCCAACGACTCGTCGTCGCCACCCTGCTGTTCCTCGGAGCCTTTGTGATCATCGCCCAGCTCGCCTGGAACACGGCGGTCGACACGACGGGCCCGTGGTTCTCCACGGCCGTCTCCCGGGATGTCTATTCGACGACGGTGATCGGCTCCTTGCTCCTTGTCACGGCGCTCGCGGCGATCGCGACGATCCAGGCGGGCGCGGCGTCCCGGGAGGCCCGCAGCCTCGACCTCCGCCTCGCGATCCTCCGGGGCAGCGGGGTTTCCGTTCCGGCCGGAGGGGTCGACATCGATCGGGACATCGAGGACACCCTCGACGAGATCCTGGCATCGACGAACGAATCTCCCACCCCGGTCGTGACGGTCGAAAAGGAGGCCCACGACACGCTCATCTCGGTCACCACGACGGAGGGTAAGGTCCTCCGCCAGGACGTCGTCCTGAAGGAGGTCGTCCGCTCGCGGAGCGCCCTGCAAGGGGCGGGCGCGCGGATTTGGACCGCGGTGGCGGGTCCCTTCGCCGCGGGCGTCGCGTTCCTCGGCATGGCGGGGGCGATGCTCCCCGGGGCCGAGGGCTTCGCGGAGACCCACTACGTCCTGAACACGGCCGTCGTCCTGTTCCTCTCCTACGGCTGGACCCTCCTTGTGGGATGGGCGGCCGTGGGCTTCGGGTTCTCCCGCGCCTCCGAAGGGCGCGCCGCAGTGCCGTCGAAGCCGGCCCCGTCGAACCCGGACCCGTCGAAGCCCGACCCGTCGAAGCTGGCCTGATCGGACCCGGTCGGACTGAGGGTCGTCGTCACAACACGACCGTGCTGTTTTCCCCGAGGACGAGCTGGTGCCCGCGGGGCAGGGCGCCGCCCTTCGAGCGGACCGTCGTGTGCCGGCCGATCAGGCTGTTCACGATCTTGTCCGTCCCCTCGATCACGCACTCGCCGATGAGGATCGACCCCTCGACGTCGGCGGCCACCAGGCGGGACCCGTCGCCGACCGACGTGTAGGGGCCCACGTAGGTGTTCGGCCCGATCACGCAGTCGCGGCCGATCACCGTGGGACCGCGGACCACGCTCCCGCTTTTGACGAGGGTCCCCTTGCCGATCTGGACGCGGCCCTCGATCCGCGCGTCGGGTTCCACCGACCCCTCGATCCGCTTCTCGATCCCGTCGAGGAGGAGGTGGTTCGCTTCGAGGATGTCCTCGGGCTTCCCCGTGTCCTTCCACCAGCCCGTCACCGTGTGCGCCCGGATCGTCCCCCCCCGGGAGCGAAGGGCCTCGAGGGCCTCCGTGATCTCGAGCTCGTTCCTCCACGACGGCTTGAGGCCACGGATGATCGGGAAGATCTCCTTCCGGAGGAGGTAGATCCCGACGAGGGCGAGGTCGCTCTTCGGCGCCTTGGGCTTCTCGACGAGGGAGAGGATGTTCCCGCGCGGATCGAGCTCGGCGACCCCGAACTTCTCCGGATTCGGGACGTGGCACAGCATGACCCCCGCGTCGTAGCGATGCTCCTCGAACTCCCGGACCATCTCCCGGATGCCCCCCTTGAGGACGTTGTCCCCCAGGTAGACGCAGAAGGGCTCGTCCCCGAGGTAGGGCTCCGCACAGAGGATCGCGTGGGCGATCCCCGCGGGATATCCCTGGACGACGTACGTGATCCGGACGCCGTGGCGGGTGCCATCGCCGAGGAGATCCCTCACCTTCTCCGGCATGATGTCGCCGAGGACCACGCCGATGTCCGTGATCCCCGCGTCCCGCAGGTCCTCGAGGCAGTACAGGATGTTCGGCTTGTTCGCGAGGGGGATGAGCTGCTTTGGCCCCGTGTGGGTGAGGGGCCGCAGACGGGTCCCGTGCCCTCCCGCGAGGATCAGCCCCTTCATGCGCCTCAGGACTTGAATGGCGTCGGAGTCACAAAGCTATCGGGTCCTCGGGTCCTGCCTTGCGGCGATCCGGCCCAGGGTCGGGACCTCGTTACCATGGTTGAGAAGCGTCCCATCTCTTTCATAGTCTGGGAGCCAACTGGAACGTTGGGCCACCCCTTGTCGAACCTCGATGGAGAGAGGGACGCCTCCGGTCCCGCGGCTTCGTCGTCGGAGCCCCCGCGGCAGGAAGGAGGAGCCCAGGGCACTCCACAAGCCAGTCCCGTCCCGAACATCCTCCCGTTCCCGCCCGACTTTTACCGCGGCCGGGCCCGGGCCCGGAGGGCCGCGCTCGTCGTTGCGGTCCTTTTCGTCGGCTCGCTGGCGTTCCTCGCGGAAGTCCACCTCGTGGACCTGAACACACTCCTCGGCCCGCACGTCGCCCGCTCCGAGTGGGCCTTCACGATGTCGGGGGCCCGGGATCTGAACGCGCTGGGCTGGACGGGCCGGGGCATCACCGTGTGTCTCGTGGACAGCGGGATCGACCTGCTCCATCCGGATTTTGCCCGCCTCCGGCTCGTGGCCTGGAAGGACCTCGTCAACAACAAATCCGAGGCCTACGACGACAACGGACACGGCACCTCCATGGCGGGCCTGATCGCGGCGAACGGCAGCCTGCGCGGGATCGCCCCGGACGTCTCCCTCGTCGTCGTCAAGGTGACGAATGCGACAGGCTTCGGGTACGCCCGGGTCGCGGCCGAGGGGATCCGTTTCTGCCTCAACCCCTTCGGCGACGGCACTCGAGGGGCGGACCTCATCTCCGTCTCGCTGGGTTCCTCGGCGCCCCTGTTCGTCGACACGGAGGTGTCGGTCGCGGCCCAGGAAGCCCTCAACCGCGGGGTGATCGTCGTCGCGGCCGCGGGCAATGACGGCGGGCCCTTCGACGACGGCGATGTGGAGATCCCGGCCAACGTGCCCCTCGCGATCGGGGTCGGCGCCGTCGACGCCTCGGGTCGGATCGCGCCCTTCTCATCCTCGAGCTTCGTGAACCGGACGGACCCGAATCGCAAGCCGGAGATCGTGGGTCCAGGGGTCCAGATCATTTCGACGGCGCCGGGAGCCCACTACCTCACATTGAGTGGGACGAGCCCCGCGACCGCGGTCACGGCCGGAGTCGTCGCCCTCCTCCTCCAGGCCCATCCCGACCTCCGCCCCGCCGGGTCTACGGCGAATGTGCTCGCGCTCAAGTGGGCCCTCATCGGGTTCCGTGCGCCAGGACCGGGCTATGCCCTCCCGCACGATCCCTGGTACGGGTATGGACTCCTTGATGGAAAGCGTGCCCTCGCCTACCTTAGCTAAGCTCCGGTGGAAGTCGCGGGCTCAGGTCGGTTCGGCCGCGGAAGCTCCCGCGGGTCTGGCCCCTGGGGCCCGAAGCCCCCAGTGGTCCGCGTCCAGCTGCCGCGCGATTTGGAGGCGGTCCTCCACCGGAACGGCGCCGTCACGTAGCCCTTCGACGATCCGCAGACGACGAAGGAGGCCCGCGGCATTCGCGACCTGGATCTCCAGTCCGGGCCTTCGATTCACTTCCATCACGACGGGGCCCCGTCGCGCGTCGATCGCGATATCGACGCCCGCGAAACCGAGGCCGGACAAGCGCTGCGCCTCCGCCGCGAGCTCGAGGATTTCGTCCCAAAAGGGGACCGTTCTCCCAAGGAGTCGAGTGCCCGTGTCCGGATGGTCCGGCTGCGCCTCGCCCCTCCAGACGCAATGGACGATGCTCCCGGTCGAGAGGGGCACCCCGGCGCCCACCGCTCCCAGGTGGAGATTCGCCTTCCCCCCCGACTTCCGCGTCGGGATGCGGAGCATCGCCATCACGGGATAGCCGCGGAAGTTGATGACGCGGATGTCCGCGAGCCCGTACGGCGAGAGCTCGTGCAGGTCGTCGTGCGGTTCGAGGAGCTCCTCGAGGACCGCCACGTCTCCGTGGTCGCCGCCGTAGTCGCCGGCGAGAATCGCGAGGGCGTGGGCCTCGATCCCGCCCGCCGTCAAGGGTCCGAGGCTCGTGTCGTACATGCCTTCGCCCTTCCATCGGACGAGGAGGATCCCCTCGCCCCCGTGCCCGGAGGCCGGCTTGAGGACGAACCGAGGGTGCTCGGGCATCCAGGTCCGGAGGGCGGCGACGTCGGCTCGAGTCCGCAGGATCCCGTAGGTGTTCGCCATCGGGATGCCCAGCGGGATCAGGATGCGTTTCGCCTCGTCCTTCGAGAGCTTCGCGAGGACCTCCGCGGGATTGTACTTCGCGACGAACTCGCGGTTCCGGACGTTCATCGTGAGCACGTCATCTGCGAAGTCCCCGCGGATCGGGCCGTCGCCGAGGGCGTACCGCGAGACGCCTCCGAACCGGAACCGCTCGAGGAGGCGGAAGCGGACCCGCGTTCCGAGGAACCAGTTGATCAGGACCAGGGCCGGCCAGGTCAGCGGGGTGAGCATGACGAAGTTCACGAGGGGGTCCTGCGTGATGACGAGGAACGAGACGAGGATTCCCACCAGGGTCCAGATCATCGCCTTCGTCGGGTCGTCCCAGCCGACCCGCGTCACGCGTTCGACGTAGCGTTCTGCGAACCACGCGCTGATCAGGATCGGAAAGAGGACGGTGAAGAAAAGGGCGTGCGCGTTCCATTCCAGGCCAATGATTGCAATCGAGGAGACCGTCACGCCGACCACGGTCACGAGGATCGCGACCCGGTGGGCCTCCTGCACCCGCTCGCGGACGAGAGCCCCGCGGACGAGGAGGGTGATGGCGAGGATGAGGCCCAGGAGCACGAGGCCCAGGAGCAGGCCGGTCGCGAGGAAGGCGAGGGCGATGATGACGGACGAGAACATGCCGAACATCCGCACCCCGACGACGTTCCGGAGGGATGCGATGACCGCGGCGGCGATCGCGACCTGGAAGAAGATCCGGACGAGGTACAATCGGCCGAGGACGTCGGTCAGGAAGAACTGGAGAAAGGCGCAGTAGGCCGTGAAGGCCGCGACGAAGGCGATGAAGGGAAGGTGCGGCCGGAGGGAAGCCCGTCGACGCCTCCCCGAGACGGCCTTCCGATCCGCAGGTCCGCCCACGGACGTCCCTCAGGGCCACGGGGGCGGCGGGGCCTCGCTGACCGTCTCCGGGGTCCTCGCCGCGCGGCGGCCCGCGGGATACAGGCCCCAGTAGATTTCCACGGCGCCGAGGACGAGCAAGGCGATCCCTGCGAAGACGGCGATCTCGTCGAGCGAGGTGTACGTCCGCGCGAACGTCACGGTCTGCGTCGTGTTCACGTAGCCAGAGCCGTGGCGGAAGACCATGTAGTAGGCGTCCGGGACCGTCGACGACCAGTCCACCGTGCCGCGTCCCGTCGGGGATAGGGTGTACACATTGGCGGTGACGTTGCTCGCCTGGAACGCCGAGAACTGGGCGCTGCTCATGATCATGAACGCCACGGGCCTTCCGTTCAGTTCCGTGAACGTCCCCGTCACACGGGTCGCGTCCCGCAGATTCGAGAGGATCTTGAAGTAGCGGTTGGGGAGGACGTTGAAGGTCGACTGGAACGAATGGGCCGGGTTGTAGCTGTAGAGGAAGTAGGCGCCGATCAGGAGAGAGACGAGTCCGACCGCGATCCAGCCGCGTCTCCGACGGACCGTCATCGTCGAATCGAGGTCGCCGGGGCCGGAATAAACGTTCTTGGACGGTTATCACTTTCACATTTTGATAAACACGCGGCGGGATGCATTCCTTCGGCCGCCCTCACGACTTGAACCGCGTCGGGGGCACGAAGTCCTCGAGGGACCTCTGGCCCCTCATCGCCGCGATCCCTTCGTCGGCGGACCCGATCGCCACGCGGTGGCGTTTCGCCTTCGCGCTCGACAGGGACGAGTCCGCGGGTCGCCGGGCCTTCAGCTTCAGGTCCGCGGACCGGACCGGCCGCACGAGCCCGACGTCCAAGGCGAACGCCTTGGCCAGGCGCACCGCGAAATCGTGGCGACTGAGGGCGTCCACCCCGGCGAGGTGGTACACGCCGCCCTCCGGGACCGCGAGGAGCTTCAGGATGCCCGCCGCCAGGGAGTCCGCGAACGTCGGGGAGCCGATCCAGTCCGTGGCCACGTTGACGGACTTTCCGTCCTTCAAAGAGGTCAGGATCCAGGTCGCGAAGTTCAGCCGGGTGTCGTCCCAGCCGAAGACGACGCTCGGCCGCACGACGAGGTGTTCCCCGCTCGCGGCGAGGACCGCGTGCTCCCCCGCGAGTTTCGTCTCCCCGTAGTAGTTCACGGGCCGCGCGACGTCCTCCTCGTGGTAGGGTCCCTTCGCCCCGTCGAAGACGAAGTCCGTGGAGACGAAGAGGTAGCGGGCGCCGACATCCTGGGCGACGCGCGCGAGGGCTCCCGTCGAGCCGGCGTTCACCTGCCAGGCGAGCTCCCGCTCCTCCTCGCACCGGTCCACGTTGTGCATCGCCGCAGTGTCCACGACGGCCGCGGGCTTGAGCTTCCGGACCAGGGTGACGCCGTCCTCGACCCGTTCCTTGTGCAACTCCACGAAGCGGACCCGGTCGAGGGTCGGCGGGGCGCCGCGGTGGGTCCCGACGACCTGGAAATCCTCGCGGGCCGCGGCGCAGACCTTGCCGCCGAGGAGGCCGCTGCCGCCGACGACGAGGAGCGTGTCCATGTCCTAGGCTTCCAGCGTCGGCGCGGGGAGGGGGACCGGCCGCAGGCCCCGGAACTTCCGCGCGAGATCCCGGACGCCCTCGACGATGCCCACCTTGGGCTCGAACCCGAGGCCGCGGAACCGGCCTCCGTCCACCTCGTAGGAGAGCTGGTTCAGGCTCGGGGTCTTCGTCGTCGTCACGGCGACCTTCCGATAGACCGACCGGATTGCCCCGATGATCGTCTCCATGTTCGCGTTCTCGTGCACGACGTTGAAGACCTGCCCCTTCGCCTTCGGCTCCGTCGCGGCGATCCGATACGCTTGCATCGCGTCCTTCACGCTCACGTAGGGTCGCCTCTCCTTCCACGCGGTGTCGTACACGGTCAAGGGGCGTCCCTGGGCCGCGAGGTACGTGAAACGGTTGATGATCGTGTCGAAGCGCATCCCGATGGACCAACCGTATACGGTCCCGAGGCGAAGGGCCGTCCAGTCGAATCCGGATTGCGCCGCGCGCGCGTGCATCTCCCGCTCCGCGGCGAGCTTCGATTCCCCGTACGGCGACGCGGGCGCGCAGTCCGCGTCCTCGTTCACGACGCTCGTGGTCGGGCCGTACACGCTGCACGTGGACGTGTAGACGAACTTGCGCGCGCCCGCGCGCACGGCCCGGTCGAACAGGTTCAGGACGCCCTTGTGGTTCGTCTCCCACGTGAGCTCCTTCCGCTCGAACGACAGGGGCGCATTCGTTATGTCGGAGAGGGAGAAGACGACCTCCACGTCTTGGAGGGCCTGCCCGAGGGCCGAGTCGTCCCGGATGTCCCCCTCCAGGAACTCGTACCGCACGCCGGTCGGCAGGTCCCACAGGGACACGTACCGTTCGCGGAGGAGGTTGTCCAGGACCCGAATCGTGGCGCCCTTGAACCCGGTCGCCTTCGGGAGATCCCGGATCAGCTGCGAGCCCAGGTAGCCTGTTCCACCCGTCACGAGGACGATCATGGGAGGGGATTCGCTCCAAGCCCGGGGCGTTCCGCTTGCAACCGGGCGGTGCGGCGAGAAGCGCGCCGGGGCATAAAGGAACCTCCGCCATGCGGGACGATTCCGCCTTCCGAGGTCTCGAGAGACCTACTTCATCACGATGTCCCAGTCGTACGGGATCTTCGGATCGTTGAAGGGCCGCCGGGCTTCGTCCGGGTTCGCGTAGTCGTACATCTTGTCCGGGTAATTGATGAGGAGGCAGGGCTTCGTGCCGATGCACTTGAACCCGTGCCACTTCGCGCCGTCGAAGGACAGGAGGACGGGATTGTCCTCCCCGAGGATGTGCTCATTCACCTCTTGGGTCGCCTCGTCGTAGACCACGGCCTTGATGTTGCCGACCGGGACCACGAAGGTGTCCCGTTGTCTCGTCCGAGGGTGCGCGTGCCAGGCCCGGATGACGCCGGGGTACGACAGGGACACGTAGGACATGGGTACGGCCTTGTAGACGTCGGGCCAGTCCAGCCGCATGAGCTCGATGAGGTAGCCGCGTTCGTCCACGAGCTTCTTCAAAGGCCGCACGATGGTGCCGGGGATCACGAAACTCCCTCCCTGGGCGGGTGCCGCCGCGGCGGGACGCGGGTCCATCCGCGGAGGGTACAAAAGGGTACCGGCGGCGTCCGTGGTCCTCCGGCCGGGTCGAGGCCGCCCCGGCGCGGCCCGTTGGGAGCCTTCGAGGTACGTGCAGGCCACCCACGCGGGGATAAACGCAAACGTAGTCACCCCGGGACGGAATACAGATATAGGCCCTCCGCGGAACTGGACGAAGGCCAGGAGGAGTATGTCCAGGGGGCAGTGGGCCTCAGCCGCTAGCATCGTCGCCGTCCTGATGCTGTACGCCGGACCCCTCATGCTAACCCTGCCGGCCCAGGCCGCCTCCCAGGTTCGCCCCCGTGGGTTCGTCTTCTCCGGGGCGGGCGACTATGGCGCGTGGACCGGCTTTGAGGAGAGCCTCCGGGAGCTCAAGGAGACCGGATCCGATTTCAATCTCGCGCTCGGCGACCTGAGCTACGGCGGAGAGACCGAACAAGCCTGGTGCGACCAGTTCCATCTATCGTTCCCGAACGTGGTCCTCATCGCGGGGAACCACGACGTCGGCAAGCCCCAGGACATCGGGGGGAACATCAACAATTTCACCAAATATTGCCCCTTCCCCCTGAACGCCCTGCTCGTCGGCGTCTACGGGAAGCAATATTACTTCGACTACCCGCGGGACCAGCCGCTGATGCGTTTCATCCTGATCTCCCCGGACCTCCCATTCTATGTCGACGACGGGGAATACTACGACTACTCGGCCGGCACTCCTCGCTACCTCTGGACGCGCGACGCGATTGACGGGGCGCGAGCCGCGGGCATCCCGTGGGTGGTCGTCGCCGGCCACGAGAATTGCATCGCGGCGGGGGAGCACCCGTGCGAGATTGGGACGGACATCTTCAACCTCCTCCTCAACCGGAAGGTCGACCTGATCCTCCAGGGCCACAACCATCATTACGAGCGGAGCAAGCAGCTCGCGCTGGGACCCGCGTGCGACGGAATCGTCCTCAACGTGTACAACCCGGGGTGCGTCGTGAACCCGGGTTTCGATGGCCAATACACGAAGGGCGCGGGCTCCGTCCTCGTCATCGCGGGGACGGGCGGCCGCGAACTCATCAACTTCGATGTGAGCAACCCCTTCGCTCCGTACATCGCCGCGTATGCCAGCAAGGTGTTGGGGTCGGGGACCGGCGAGGAGGGCGGACATGCCAACCACACGTCGGTGCTGGGGAAGAGCGACGCCGCCGCGGATGCCAGCGACGTGCCGGTGTTGGGGAAGGGCATCGTCACGTTCACCGTCAGCCGGGACCAGATGACGATGCAGACGCACTTCAACCTGACGTACCAGGATCACTTCACGGTGACGAGTGCGCCTCCGGCTCCCTCCTTCTTTGAGAGCCTGCCGCGCGGCGTTCCCTTCCTCGCCCCGACGGCCGTCGGCGTCGAACTCCTCGTCATCGGATTCTTCGTTTCCCGCCGGCCGAGACGACGGCGCATCGGGACCAAGCCCGTCCCGCGCCCCTCCCTCCCGGCGGCGGCCGCATCGGCGAACGGCGGATCGGCCAACGGCGGATCGCCAAACGGAATCGCGTCCTTGGATCTCCGGGGGAAGCGCCTCGTCCTCGACAAATCAGGCGCCCTGCGACTCGAGGATTGAACGGTAGAACTCCAGATGGGCCCGGGCGGAGGCCTCCACGGAGAACCGGTCGAAGACGAGGGCGCGGGCCCTCGATCCGATCTCTGCGCGGAGGGAGGGGTCCCGCACGAGGGCGTCCGCGAAACGGGCCATCGACTCCGGGTCCGCGGCGAGGAATCCGGTCTTCCCATGTTCCACGATCTCCCGATGGGCCGGGATGTCGGAGACCACGACGGGAAGGCCCGCCGCCATCGCCTCCATGACCGCGTTCGGCGAGCCCTCCCACGGGGACGGGTACACGAAGATGTCCGAGGCCGCCAGATAGACGGGGACCTGCTCCCAGGGGACCTCTCCGACGAACCGGCTCCGGTCCTGAAGGCCTGAGTAGGTGGACAGGAGGGACCGGTAGTACCGGTCTCCGTAGTACTCTTCCTTGTATCCGCCCACGATGACCGCCTCGGCCTGCGGGAGGCGTCGGGAGACCTCGAAGAGCCACTCGACGCGCTTCTCCGGGATCACCTTGCCGACGTAGCTGAGGATCGTCCGATCCTTGGGAAGTCCGACCCGTTCCCGCGCGGCCTCGCGGCTCGGGAGGTTCTCGAACTTCGTCCGATCGAGCCCGTTCGGGATCACGCGGGGACCATAGGGTTCGAAGCGGCTCGCGAGGGCCGTCGAGTTCACGACGAGGTCGCTCTCGGCGAGGAGGGGGACCATGGTCGCCCGGGCCACGACCCCGAGGGCGGGACCAAAACGGTCCCCGATCTCGTGGCCGGGATCCGTGCCCAGGCTGAGGACCCGCGGGGTGACGCGCGCGAGGTACGCGGCGGGACTGGCGTAGAAGGGGTCCAGGACGTGGAACAGATCGAAGTCGCGCCGGCACGACCGAAGGGCGTTTCGGAGGGTCAGAACGCCGGTGGGAAAGCCGAGGGTCCCCACGACCTTGACCCCGGGCTCCCGCGTGAGCGCGCGATGGGGGCCCGGGGCGTCGAGGCACACGAGCTGCACCTCGATCATGCGGCGGAGCGTCGAGAACAGTTGGTAGGCCTGGAGGGCTACGCCGCCCCCTTTGCCTAGGTGGGCGATCGCGAAGAGGACGCGGATGTTCATCCCTCCAAGTCCTCCCGCCCGGACATCGGAATCCCTGGGCCCCGACGCCTCGCGAGACGGGCATGGGCGTCGCTGCCTCCGGAACCCAGCCGACCGACGCAGGGAGGCGGACTATGTGAAACTTCTGGTCTCCTGCGTCGGAGGCCCGCGCACGGACCGGCACGCGGGCGGGTCATGCGGGGGCCGCCTGGAGCAACTGCCGGGCCTTCTCTCCGCAGTTGAAGAGGGCGTCGATCGCGGAGAGGTTGGGGACAAATGGGCCGCCGAACAGCTGCGGGTATTCCCGCGGGGTGAATTCGTCGTACTTCAACCGGACGTCGGTGAACTGGGATTCCTCCAAGTACTCATGGCCCCCGACGCCGGACAGATAGGTGTCGGCCCCCACGCTCCGGGCGAACTGGATCAGCTTCATCGTCGGATCGGTGGTATCCGTGGCGGGAAGGGCGGAGGCGTGGACCGTCTTCGTGTCGATGGACAGGGCCGACGCGACGAATGCGATGAGGGCCTCGTTCAGCTCCATGAGGGACGCCCAGGGCCTCTTCAGGATCGCGCGGAAGTCCTTCGAATACGACTCGTAGAAGGGTGCACGCCCGTAGTTCGCTTCGACTTTCTTGCGGTGTTGCCGAGCCCAGTCGGAGCCCGAGATTCGGACGTCCCGCATCGTCGCCACGGTCGCATGCTGGATCGGCACGGTGATCCATTGGGCCCCGATCGGAGTCTTGATCCGGTTGCGGTTGTGGAATCCGAGCTGCTTCGAGTACAGCGCGGTGTCGTAGAAGATGAGGAGGTCCGCGTTCGCCATCTTCTGGAAGAAGCCGAGGTACGGCAGGTAGTTCGGCTGGTGGACGGCGACGATCATCCGGCCACATCCCCAGGGTCCAGGCGTTCCATCGTCCGGGCCGGACGGTGCCATCGAACCGGGGAGGCGGCGGGGTGCGGATCCTTCGCGCGTCTCGTCGAGGCCGACGGGGACGACCCGACGGCGGTCAAGGGAATCGTGCTGGGCTCCAACGCGCACCGAGATAAATGCCTTCAGTTGCAAACATAGGCGGGTCGATTCCCCTCCGGGGCCAAGGGGACCGCCGCGGGCATGTCGGAGATACGAGGACCGAATCGCAGCCCTTATGGTTCCGTCCCTTTTCTCGGTCAATTGGCGGGACAGGTCCGCGGGATGGCCAAGCCAAGTCCGGATATCGAAGCAATCGAGGAGTTCTTCAGTCGAAGGTATGGCCGGGAGGCGTTGTACCTGCCCTCCGGTCGCCTCGGCCTGTACCTCGCGTTCCGGGAGTGGTTGCCTCCCGGGGCCCGCATCCTCATGTCCCCGCTTCAGGACGACGTCGTCTTCTTCACCGTGCTCGCGGCGGGCCTTCGGCCGGTCCTCGGCCCCGTCGATCCCCGGACGGGCAATCTCGATCCGGAGGCGATCGACGAAGCGACCTGGTCCTCCCTGGCCGGGGTCCTCACGACGAACCTGTACGGGAATCCCGACCGGATGGACGTCCTCGTGGGACGATGCCACCGGCACGGCCTCGTCCTGATTGAGGATGCCGCCCACGGCATCGACAGCTGGTTCGGAGGGCGCAGGATCGGGAGCTTCGGCAGGGCCGCGGTGTTCAGTCTCGGCAAGCATCTCGAGATTCCCGGGGGCGTCCTCGCCTTTCCGGATTCGGACCGCCGCAAGTCCCTGCTCCTCCGAGCGGAGCAAGAGCTTCGACGGGGTCCCTCGCTGGAGCTGGCCTTGCAACGTTGGATGATCCTGGCGAGGGCGCTGATGGAACGGCGCCGCGCCCCGCGGCCCCTCCGCCGCCTGGTGGAGGCGTTTCTGCCCCAATCCCCTCGTGGGGGCGCGCACCGGATGCCGTACACGGACGACGCCGTCCGACGGGCCCAGGCCCATGGCGGCGGGCTCGATCCGTTCGAGGCGTGGGTGCGGATGGATCACCCCGCGTACCGGACGCCTCCCCTGCCCCCCGTGATCCGGGCTTCCCGGAGCCGCATCGAGCGGTTCGGGGACAACCGCCGCCGGCGACTCGAAGGGGCGGAGCGGCTGCTCGGACTCGGGTTTACGCCCAGGGACATCGAAATCCCGCGGGACACGGCCCTGTTGCGGGTTCCCCTGTTCGTCGAGGACCGCGAGCGGGTCATCGCGTACCTCGCGCGCCGAGGCCTGACGACGGAGTACATCTACGATCCTCCCCTCGACCTCTACGCCCCCACGTGGTCCGTGGCGTTGCCGTCCCCACCCGCGGCTCGTGCATGGAGTCGGGATGTCCTGCCCGTGAACCCGCTCCACGCGGACCGTTTCGTGTCGATCTACCGGGAGACGCCGGAGGTCTTCCGGGCGACGCATGAGACGGATGAGGCAGAGCCTTCCCGTTCGAGGGCCGTGCGCCAGGGCGGCTCGTCGAGTCAGGCCTCCCCGTAGGGACCCGTAGACCTCCGTGCCCCCACGGGCCCTGTTAGGCGTCGGGGTGAAGCGCTGCCTTAATACCCCCCGCGGCGCTCCTAAACACCAGCGTGAAAGGATGAACATCCTCGCCGTGGGAGCCCATCCCGACGACGTGGAATTGGGCTGTTTCGGGACCCTGCTCGAAAAGCGAAAGCAAGGACACAACGTGTTCGCCGTCGCGCTCGCGCCGGGCGCGTACGGGAAGTTCAGCTGGGACGACGTCGACCGGGTCTGGAACCGGGCCCGCGACATCCTGCGGAAGGGGCCCGGAGGGAAGGGGGAGTACTTCCTCGGTAAGTTCCCGATCGGCCAGCTCTCGCACAACTGGGATTCCGTCGGCTACGTAGACGACCTCATCCGCTCCTACGCGATCGACACGATTCTCTGCCACCACCATGGGGAGGCGCATCAGGACCACATCGCGGCCCAGCGGATCGCGGTCAGCGCGGCCCGTCGCAACGTCGACCGGCTGTGGATGTGGGAGTCCTCCCTCTACACCCACCGGAACACCCTCCCGTTCGTTCCCCACGTCTACGTGCCCCTGAGCGACGAGGCCTTCGAAGGCAAGATGGAGGCCCTCCAAGGCTACCAGGAGGCCGGATTCCTCGAACCGCTGGAGTCGGAGGCCCATCGGCATCTCGCCCGCTACCGCGGGGCGGAGCTCCACCGGATCTTCGCGGAAGCCTTCGAGGTCATCTGGGAAGTCCACGACGGCTGAGGCGGGTCCCTAGGCCGCGGGCCGTTCCCGCGCCCGGACCAGGACCGGGGTCGGGCGTCGGTGCCCCGCATCCGTCCGGCGCTCCCACGACGCCTCGATGAGCCGGTGCAGCTGCTCCAGGTACTTCGACGTCGTGTGGAACGTCTCGAACGCAGTCCGCGCGGCGGAGCGCTGGTTCTCCGGCAAGCCGTCCGCCTCGAACCGCTCGATGCCCTCCACGATCCCCTCCGCGGTCGGAGCGATCTTCCGCCCGCACAGGCCGTCGTGCACGATTTCGGGGAGGGCCCCGATCTCCGAACAGAGGAGGGGCGTGCCCCACGCGAGGGCCTCGAAGGCCACGAGGGGGGCGTTCTCGTACCAGATCGAGGGGAGCAGGAGCGCGCGGGCCCGCGCGTACACGGAGTCCCGCTCGTCCGCGGAGAGCCATCCGTGCACGATCAGGCGGTCCGTCTTCCGCTGCGCCGCCTCGAGGACGCCGGCCTGCTTCCCGCGGCCCACGACGACGAACCGGTGCGAGCCCTGGTACCGGACCGCGGCCTCGGCGAGCTCTGGGATGCCCTTATAGCGTTCCAGGCGGCCCACGTAGAGGTAGTAGTCGTCCGGAGGGCTCGGCAGGCCCGAGGGATTCGGGTCCGGCGCGAAGTTCGGGATGTGGACCACGGGCGCCTTCAGGTACGGCGCGATCATGTTCCGCAGGAAGGCGCTCGGCGCGATCGCGGCGTCGAGGGCGTCGAACGGGCGCATCGCGTCGGCGAAGTACCGCCACAGCTGGGGCGGTTTTCCGGACACGGTCAAGCAGGTGAAGCAGGTGGGCCGTTCGCACAGCCTCCGCCCGAACTTGAACAGGTCGTTCCGGGGACAGCGGACCCAATAGTCGTGGGCCGTGTATAGCTTGAGGGCCTTCGTCGGGACGTCGACGAGGTCGAGGCCGAGGAGGGAGAGATTGTGGTAGTGGATGACGTCCGGGTGGATCGAGTCGACCAGGTCCCAATGGTGCCGTCGGACCGAGGGCGGGGCCCCGAAGACCCACGCGCTCAAAGGCTGCAGGCGGCCCAAGGTCGCGGGGATGGGATGCCGGATGACGCCGCCGTCCCCGTCCCCGTCCGGGGTGGGCCGCGACCGCTTCAGCGCGAGGGCCGCGGGCGCGTACTCGACGTGGACCTCGTGGCCCTGTCTCGAGAGGGCCTCCGCGAGGTACCGCACATGGTTCGCGTCCCCGCCCAAGTGGTACGGCGGGTAGAACGCTGCGGTTAAGAGGAATCGTTTTGTCTCCACCCTCGGATCTCCCTCCGCGCGAGCCCCTCACGCGTCTCCTGCGAAATTGGGAATGACGGACTTAGACCTTTGGATTCATTACTGTAGGGTCCCATCGGTTGGCCGTCCCGTCTCGACCCCTCAAAACCGCCAGGAACCCGGACGGACGAGAGGGTCTGAGTCGAAAAGAGCCTTAACGACCGGGCCCTTCCGTGCGGGGCCGGCGGACCGGAAAATGGAAATGGGAGCGAAGACGGCGATCGCCGTGACGATCGCTGCCGTGCTGATGTTCATCGCGGGACTCCAGATCGTCCTCGCGAGCGGCCGCACCGTATCGGAAGCCGTGTTCCGATTCTCGGTCGCGGGGGACTTCGGCTCGTGGACGGGATTCGAGGATAGCCTGGGGCAACTCTCGACGACCGGATCGGACTTTGCGATTGCCTTGGGGGACCTCAGCTACGGGGGCGAGTCGGAATCTGATTGGTGCAGGGAGTTCAAACGATCTTTCGACAACGTCGTGTTGGTGGCGGGGAACCACGACGTCGGATTGCCCCAGGACATCGGCGGCAGCATCAACGAGTTCATCAAATATTGTCCTTTCCCCCTGAACGTCCCGCTCGTCGGCGTCTACGGAAAGCAATATTACTTCGACTACCCGCGGGACCAGCCGCTGATGCGTTTCATCCTGATCTCCCCGGACCTCCAGTTCGTCGTCGACGATGGCGAGCACTACGACTATTCGGCAGGATCCCCTCGGTACAACTGGACCCGCGACGCGATCGACGGCGCGCGACAGGCAGGGATCCCATGGGTGATCGTCGCCGGCCACGAGAATTGCATCGCGGCGGGCGAGCACCCATGCGAAATCGGCACGGACATCATGAACCTCCTCCTCGACCGGAAGGTCGACCTGATCCTCCAGGGCCACACTCACCACTACGAGCGGAGCAAGCAGCTCTCTTTGCGACCGGGCGGCTGCGCCGGGATCAAGCTCGACACGTTCGTCCCGGGTTGCATCGCGTACGACGGACGGGACGGGCGATACGTCCAGGGGCAGGGTTCGGTCCTCGTCATCGCAGGGATCGGCGGACGGGACATCGATCCCTTCAACACGAGCGACCCGGACGCCGGGTATATTGCGGCCTGGCAGCGGGGCGGGTCTCCCACCGTGGGCAAGGGCGTCGTGAGCTTGGACGTCGGACTCGACCGCATCTCGAGTCAGACCCACGTGACCGGGAATTTCACGGATGCGTTCACGATCGAGTCGTCGAGACACCCCTCTCCCCTCCAAGGATTCGTGGAGATCCTCGGATTGACGGGGTGCGTCGCGGTCGGGACGGCCGTCGTGTTCGTCCGCCGGATTGGCAGCGGCCGGGCCGCATTCGACCGCGCCGAGCCCGCCTCGCGGGACCGCCGCCGTCGCTAAGCGACGTTATCCGTCGGCAGTCCTTATCATCCCGCGAGGGAAGGCCGATCCTCGAAGGAGCAGACTCGAAGGGCGCGGTGCGGGACCGAGAGATTCCCGACGTCGTGGCCCTGATCGGGCCCGATGGAGCGGGCAAGACGACGATCGCCCGGGACCTCGCGGCCCGGCTCCATCGACGGGGAAAGAGGACGCGGATCTCGTGGATGCGGTCCCCGCGGATCGTGACCCTCGCGGTGCTCGGCCTCCTCCGCATGGCCCGCCTGGCGAAGACGGTCCGCATGGGAGACCACGACGACGTCCATACGGACCTCCGCGGACACCCGATGCTGCTCCAGTTGTTCGCCTGGTCCGTCACGTTCGACTATTTCCTCGGGTACTTCGGCAAGGTCACGCTCCCTCGCCTCGTCCTGCGGCGCACGATCCTCCTGGACCGATTCGCTTGGGACACCCTTGTGGATCTCGGCCTCGCGTCCGGGTTGGACGAGGGCTTCCTCGACCTGGCCGCGGGACGGATCCTCCTCGACGTCGCGCGCAGGCACCCGACGGTCTTGGTGACCGCGTCCCCCGAGGCGCTCGTCCGGAGGAAGCCGATCCTCTCCCTGGACCCGCGCCTCGCCCGCCGTCTCCGTCTCTACGAAACCTTCGCCCATCGGTTCCACCTGGGGATCGTCGACAGCGGGACCACGTCCGAGGCGCAGAGCGCCGCGGCCGCGGGGGCATACCTTGGGATTCCCTCCGATTGATGGCGGCGGCCCCCGGGGACCTACTTCGGACAACCCTCAAATACGACCGGGAAGGATGCCACCTCGCGCGAACGAGGTAGCCCCTCGGGAGCGGACGGGGACCCCTTCTCAGCGGGGCTGCACGACGTCGCCCACGTTTGGTTCGCCTAGCTCGCGCCATCGGGAGGTCTGAGGACACGAAGCTCGCCATCGCGGCTCCGGAGTACGGCCGGATCTGGGGCGGCATCGGGACCTACCTGAGCCAATTGCTCCAGGGGATGGGCCCGAGGGTCGAGGTGACGATCCTCGGCGGCTCGTCGACGTCGAGCGAAGGCAACGTCACCACGATCCCTATGACGGACGGGGGCGGGGTCATGACGAACTACTTGCGGTTCCAGCTCGCCCTCCGGAAGCGGTTGCCAGAAATCATCCGCGAACATCGGCCGGACCTCTTCATCGTCCACCATGCCCAGATGCCCGATCTCCTCGCGTCGACGAACGGGTGTCCCGTCGTCGTCACGACCCATACGACGATCCTGGGCCAATCCCGCGGGATCCAGGAGGCGTGTCTCCGGAGGAGCCCGCTCGATGTGTCCGAGCGGACGACGCTCGCGGCTCTGCCCGCGTTGCTCCCGGCGGAGATCCGCTACTGGAGTCGCGCACGGCATGCCCTCTTCGTGTCCGGCGCGGTGCGCGACGAGGTGATGGCCGCATATGCCCCGCGACTCGAGACGTCGACGACGATCCCGAACGGCCTGTCCCTTGGCCCGGAGGTCCTCCGCCCCTCGGAACCGGATGGCTCGGTCCTCTACACGGGACGACTCCTCGGTTGGAAGGGACTCGCCGTGCTCCTCCATGCGATGACGCGCCTGCCGGACCGAGAACGGTTGTTCGTCACGGGGAGCGGCCAGGTCGACACGTGGCGTCGGTATGCGGAGTCCCTCGGCCTCCGCCCGGATCGCGTGACGTTCCTCGGGGTCGTGCCTCGGGAGGAATTGCTCGACCGGCTGCGCCGCGCCTCGCTCGTCGTCGTCCCGAGCTTCATGGAGAGCTGTCCCTACTCCCTGATCGAGGCGATGACCTTCGGCAAACCGGTCGTCGCCAGCGCGGTCCCCGGGATCCTGGACATGGTGGAGCACGAGCGGTCCGCATGGCTCGTCCCTCCGGGCGACCCGGAGGCGCTGGCCGCCGGAATGGCCCGGGTCCTTGGGGACGAGACCTTGGCCCGCCGCTTGGGATCCGCCGCCGCGGCCGCCGCCCAGGAGCGCTTCTCGCTGACTCGGATGTGCGACGAGACCCTGCGATACTTCGAGAGGGTCCTCGCCGCCTCGTGAGGTGTGGGGCCCGGCCCGCGGTCGATGCCCGACCGATTAGCTCGCGGGAGCCGCGCGCGCCATGGCCGTCCACAAGTCCACGTACTCGTGCAGGGATCGGTCGAGGGAGTATTGGTCCACCGCGATCCTTCGGGCGCCCTCCCTCATCCGCGGCACCAACGCCGGATCGGCGAACATCTCTTGGAGGCGGTCCGCCATCCCCTTCGGATTCGTTCCCACGAAACCGCTCTGCCCATCGACGATCGCCTCCCGCGCTCCGGGGAAGTCCGTCGAGACGATCGGGATCCCCATCGCGAGGCTTTCGAGCCATGCGAGGGGCGGCGCCGCGGTCGAGCGGAGGTCGTCGATCGGGGAGAGGAGCACGTCGGCCGCCTTGCGGACGGTGTGGAACAG
>DASQXV010000068.1:0-7290 GCA_035639595.1 Thermoplasmata archaeon
CCGTCACGAGGCCCAAACCGCCGACGTTCGGCCGGAGGCCGCGCAACCAAGCCACGGATACGTCCGGGTGGAGGGAGGCAACTTTCACGAACCCGTTCCAGGCGTCCACGACCCACCGGGTCGATTCGTCCCGGGCCTTCGGACGTCCCCGTTTCTCCAGGAGAGCGAAGAGCACGTCCGTGGCGATTTCCCTCTCGGGCCGGAACTTTCGCCCCTGTGAGGAGGGCAAGAGCTTCGCGGTGCCCATCGCCCACTCCAGGGCGGCCGGAACGGGACCCCGAACGCGATGGACCCGCAGCTGCTCCGCCATCGACGCGACCATTCCGCGGAGATCGACGAGGGTCCCGCCGAGATCGAACATCACGTACGGCGCTCGCTTCACGGCCTGACGACCCCGGGAATGTGGGCCCGATATCGAGAGGGCCAGATTCCCAGGCCGCGTATTTATCAGAAATCCTTTATACCTCTCCTAAGACAACGTCTGGATGGGTCGATGGTCGACTGGTGGCTTGACGTCCTGCGCAATGCCCCCCTCGTCTCGGCTGCGGCCTGGTTGCTCCTCGCTGCGTTGCAGGTCTACCGCGACCGGTGGCACACTTGGACGGAGACGTTCTTCCTCTTCACCTGCTCCTTCGCAGGCATCTACGCGATCGCGGATTGGCTGTTCTTCAACGCCCCGCCCGCGAGGCCCGACCTGGCGGGCCTCTACGCGCGCATCAGCATCGGGGCGCTCACCCTCGCGGTGAATTTCTTCCTGCTTTTCACCCTGGTCTACGTCGACCGAATGCGGCGAATATACTGGGTGTTCATGCTCATCACGGGAGGCGTCCTCCTGTTGATCGTCGTGAGCGGGATCAACCAGCTCATCCCTCCCCAGCCTGGGAGCGGGGCGTTATATTTGCCCACTTTTAACGAGATCCCCTTCGTGATTTACCTCGTCTATGTGCTCGCCTATGCGGTCGCAGGGATCCGGAACCTCTACCGGCTCCGCCAGATCGTCCGCGAGAGCAGCGCGACCCTCGCTCGGAGGGCGACCGGCCTCATGGTCACCTTCACCCTCGTGCTGGTCCTCGGGCTCGGGACGAACGGCTACCTCGGATTGGATCCCCACCCGACCGTGCCGCCGCCCCTGTCCACCCTGCTCATCTTCGTGGCGGGGATGGCCTACTATACGCTCTATCCCGTCGGACGGGAGCGGATCTCGGAGGCCATCCGGCGCTTCCAGGCCCGGCGATACACGATCAAGGCGGTCTTCCTGACCTTCGAAGACGGCACCCTGATCGGCGCGAAAGCACGGCCGGGCGAGACCACCATCGACCAAGACTTGTTCGGGGCCACCCTGGACGTCATCCAGAATTTCATGCGGACGTCGTTCCCCATCCTCCGCGGGAAGTCCCTCAGCTCCATCAGCCATGGGGACTACACGCTCGTCGTGGAACGGGCCAAGCAGACGTACCTGACCGTCGTCCTTGAGGGCGAGGACACGGACCAGCTCCGGCGCCAGATGCGGGACCAGCTCCTCGGCTTCGAGGAAGAGAACCGCGAGGTCCTGTCGAGCTGGAGGGGGATGCCGAGCGAGGCGAAAGGGACCGATGAGTTCCTCGGGGCCTTCTTCGCGTGATCCGGAATCCTACGCGTACACCTGGATCAGGCCCACCGGCGATCCCAGCACGAACAGCTTCTTCGGTTTTGGCCGGAGGCGGATGATTTTCTGCCGCAGCTTGAGTTCCCGGTCGCGGTACCGGGCCTTCATCTCATCGACCGTCGCGTAGGTCTTCGAGAGCCCCTCGCCCTGGTGGAGCACCTTGGAGAGATACGTCACCGCGACCATTGCGGCGTACTCTTCGAAGTTCCAGTTGCTGTGGACGGAACCGTTCTGGGAGTAGACGTACGAGGCCTTCCTCATCCGCATCGGAATCCATCCGCCCGCGATCCCGAGTTTCGTGTGCCTCACGACGACATCGATCATCGGCAGCACATCGAGGAGTTGCCGACCCTCGGGCGTCAAAAACCATTCCTCTTCGTAGTCCATGAGGAAGTGGGCGTCGAACCTCGGTTCCTCAGGCAAGGGGAATGCCTTGCGGAAGGCCGCCTCGAGCTCGTACCCGGCGCCGATCCCTTCGAGGCGAATCGCGAGGCCGTGCCGTCGGGCGTACGACCGGAACGGGTCGATGCCTTTCGCGAGGATGTCGAGGAACCGCTTCACCTCTTCCGGACCCCGTTCCCGATTGTACGTCGTGTGGGTCAGGATTACATTCGACTTCGCGCCCAGGCTCGCCAGGGTGTGGACGAGGGCGAGGCAGTACAGGCCCGCGTCCGCTTCGACGTCGTACTCGACGGGCACGGAGAGGGTGGACCGAGTCCCGTCCGGGATGTCGTAGACGACGAGGTCCCGCACCCCGAGCAGGGCCTTGTCCGAAGGGATCCCGAGGCCCAAAGAATGGGAGAGGACCTCCCACGACTCGGCGAACGCTGCTTGGATCGCCTCCGGCGTCGCGAGTTGGAGCGACCCGTCACTCCGGGCCGGGAGTGGCGAACGCCCATCGACGTAGTCCGCGGACTCCACGAGGCTCTGGAACAGATCCTCTTGGAGGCGGTCGTCGACGGGGTCGGCATCGATCGAATCAGGGGGTTCCGTTCCTGGTTCTACGAGGCGCTCCAACGTTGCCTTAGACGATCCGTTTCCGGTCATGGAGAGGACGTCTCCCACTGTTCCCAAGAATGATTATCACCTATTTAGGTGCTACGAATGCTACCAGATGCTACAATCTGTTTAAATCTGTAGAAACCGAGAAATAGGCCCGCGGCGTTCCGGAGACCATGGGGAAGGTCCTGCCGTCGAAATCCGGGGAGAAGGTGCAGTTCAACATCCGCGTGGAATCCGAGGTCCTCGGCCGGTTCCGGGAGTACTGTCGGAGGAACGGCTTGGACCCGCAGGGCCAGATCGTCCTGTTCATGCGGAGGGTTCTCGATACGGAATTCGACTTCCAGGAGCGGCTGTGGTCGGCGCTGAAGGCGGAGGAGCCTTGAGCGTCGCCGCGACGCTCGTGTCGAATCGGCGCGCGAGCATCGAGAGCTCCTGGGACGTGATCGCCTCCGGGGCGACGGTCAGGAACAGGCGGCAGCCGTGGACCGTCGCCAGATCGAGGCTGTCCTTCACGAACGGCATCCACGCCCTGACGTCGACGTAGAGGGCGAGCTGCTCGAGGCCGACGAGGACAATGTCCGTCCCGTCATGGGCCGCGGCGAAGTTCGAGATCGCCCGCCGGCCCTCCGTGTCCAGGGCCTTCGGCCGGACGCATTGCACCTCGGGCTCCGGGTGGTCCGTGACCCAGACGATCTCGAACTGGTCTCCGTACCGAAGTCGAGCCTTCGCGGGATGCTCCGTCGTGAGGAGGAGCCCGCGCCGTGCGCCGACGAGGGGCAGGGCGACCGGAGCGTCCTGCGCGTTGACGGTCATGAGGACGTGGTCGGATCCGGAGGGCGTGGACGCCGGGGCCTCCTTCACCTCCAAGTAACGGTCCACGGCGCCCCGCAGGAGGGCGATCTGATCCGACGAGAAGGTCCCCTGGCCCGCGGCGACGATCACGGTCCCCTTCGACGCGCTCGCCTGGTTCGTCACTCGCTTCAAGAAGCGCGCGACCGCATCGAAGCCCGCGACGGTCGCGAGGAAGTCGAGGTCGTCCAGCAGGACGACGGTCTCGGGGTTCTCCCGCTGGAACTTCATGACGGTGTGCACGAGTTCGAAGTCGAGGGCGTTCGGGCGGACCGTCCGCGGGTCGCTCGAGGTCGAGGTGACCCACAGGACCGGCGTGCGCTCGAGTCCGAAACGGCTGGCGACCCTTGCGGGCGCGAGGCCGGTGACGCACAGCCCGGGGGTCGCGGACACGATGTCTCGGAACGCGGCCATGGCGACGACCCGGCCGTTCTCGAGGACGAGATGGTTCAGCCCGCGCTCCAGGCGATGCCGAGGAGCCCGCGCCATCCGCGCCTCCGTGACCGGCTCGATGACGAGGTACCGGTATCGGACGACCGCGTAGGCGATGAAGATCGACCACGTCAGCGTGTACAGGGACCCGAGCCCGACGCGGGTGTCCGTCCCACTTAGGATCGGCCACAGCAGCTCCGTGACCGCCGCAGGGACCGTCCCCGCGAGCAACCCCGCGAGGACCACGCCGAGCATCCATCGGCTCGGCGTGTTGCGGACCCTCCACCAGGAGCGGAAGAAGAGCATCACGGAGGAGAACATCCAGACGAAGAAGATCGGGGCGAAGACGGGATACGTTGACGCCACGTGGGCACTGGGGCCGAACGCGTTCGACACGATCCCGTCGATGATCGAGGACGTCGACGTGACGAGGTACGTCCAGCCGATCGCGGGCGCGTAGATCGCCGCGAGGGCCCAGGGCCTCCGGAGCCAGTCGCTCTTCGTTGGATAGGTCAGCGCGAGATGGGTGAGGGTCGCGGGGACCCAGACGATCCCGGTCCACGTGAATCGGGCCCAGGCGAACAGGACGTCGGGCGGCGTGCCCGGGGCGAAGGACCGCTGGATCACCTCGCCGACGTCCCAGACGACGAAGGCGAGCATGACGAACAGGAAGGATCGGTTCGCGGATCCGCGGGGATTCAGGCCGAGGACGTACGCCCCGAGGAACGCGCTCACGAGGAGGGCGACGAACGGCAGGCCCGCGCCGGGCGCCAGCACGAACTGGAGGGACGCTCCGTCGGTCATTCCGACACGATCTCAAAGTTCCCGTGCTCGACGAGGAGCGGGAAGTAGTCGAGGTCGTGCTCGGCCCCGCGCATCTTCACGACCCCGATGTACCGCCGGACGGACGTGCTCATGCCCACGTCGACCTCCCGCAGACGCAGGTGGATGATCGCGTCCGCGAGGAACTCCTCGACGCCGAAGTGGGCGAAGCGCGTCGCGTCCCGTGGCATCTCCGAGACGAGGAACGTCGTCGCGTTTAGGTCCCGGAGCTCCTCGAAGAACTGGAAGATCTCGTTCCGCGGGCTCTCGAACGGGGCGAGGGCGTACAGGGCGTCCAGGCTGTCGAGCGCGATCAGGTCGCACCCCATCTCCTCCTTGTATCGGGCGAGCTGACGCCGGAGGCCGAGGAGCCACCGCGGCTGCTCCCGGACCTCCTCGATCTCCCGCCGCAGCGCGCGGACGTCGATGATGTGGACGCCCTTCGCGTTCGCGGGCTCCATGCCGAGGGACGTCATCTGCGCGACGAGGGACGCGCGGCTCTGCTCCATCGACAGGTACAGGCCGCTCGCGGCCCGCTCCTTCGCCTCGTGGAAGAGGATGCGGTAGACGAAGGAGGACTTGAGCGAACCCGGCGGCCCGGCGACGAGCACGATCTGCCCCCTCGGGATCCCACCCTGGAGACGGTCGTCTAGGCCGGCAACGTACGTGGGAATCTTGTCGGTGGCCTGAGACAGCACCGGAACCCCCACCCCCACAGGTGGTCGTGGGTCGAAGGCGCTCGGGATAGTTGACGTTTTTGTTGGATGTTCGGTTTTTCCGCGTCGACCTCGCGGACCCCATGGCCGCGAAAGAATCCTTAAGATGGCGCGGCCCATCTTGCGGCGGTCCCATGCCGGCCACCGTGGTCGTCGGACTCCAATGGGGTGACGAAGGTAAGGGGAAGGTCATCGACTTCCTCGCGGACCGGGCGGACGTCGTCGCCCGGTTCAACGGCGGCGCGAACGCGGGCCACACGATCCAGGTCGGCGAGGACCTCTACGCGTTCCATCTCCTCCCGTCCGGCGTCCTTCGCAAGTCCACGATGAACCTCATCGGGAACGGCGTGGTCATCGACCCCGCGCAACTCCTCCAGGAGATCGACGGCATGCGGGACCGCGGACGTCCCGTGGCGAACCTGAAGATCAGCGACCGTGCCCACGTCGTCCTGCCGTACCACCCGATCCTCGACGGACTCGAGGAGCGGCTGAAGGGCAACCTCGGAGCGGGGACGACGCGACGCGGGATCGGCCCCGCGTACGAGGACAAGGTCGGCCGGTTCGGCCTCCGGATGTGCGACCTGGTCGATCCCGAAGAGCTCCGCCGGAAGCTCGAACTCCTCGTGCCGATCAAGCAACGACAGATCGAGGCGTACGGCGGCACGGACCGGTTGGATGTCGACGCCCTGATCAAGGAATACGAGGGATTCGGCCGGCGGCTCTCCCCGTTCGTCGTCGATGCGTCGGCCTGGCTGGATGCCGCCCTGCGACGGAGGAAGCGGGTCCTGTTCGAAGGGGCGCAGGGGACGCACCTCTGCATCGACCACGGGATCTATCCGTTCGGCACATCGTCCGCGTGCGTCGCGGCCGCGGCCGCGGTCGGGGCGGGGATCGGGCCCCAGCACCTCACGGAAGTCGTCGGGGTCGCGAAGGCCTTCACCTCGCGCGTGGGAGAAGGGCCCTTCCCGACGGAGCTCGATGGCCCGGAGGCGGAACACCTCCGGGAACGGGGCGGCGGGGAGTACGGCACGACGACCCGGAGGCCGCGGCGCGTCGGATGGCTCGACCTCGTCATGCTCCGCATGGCCGCGCGGGTCAACGGACTGACGTCCTTCGCGGTGACGAAGTTGGACGTGCTCTCGGGCCTCGACCGGGTGCGGGTCGCGACCGCGTACCGCAACGACGGCGGGATCGTGAAAGAGTTCCCCGCGAGCATGCGCGTCCTGTCGAAGTGCACGCCCGTCTACCGCGAGTTCAAGGGATGGCCCGACGCCTCGCCGGAGGAGTGGACCGCAATCGCGTCGAAGGGGAGGCGCGCCCTGCCGGCCGCGATCCGAACCTACGTCGGCTTCCTCGAATCCCAACTCAAGGTGCCCGCGCGCATCCTCTCCCTGGGACGCTCCCGCGCCGCCACGATCGGCCGCTAGTCCGCTTCCCCGAGGGGCTCCGCGAACGCGTCCTCCGCGATCCGACCGATCCGGTCCCGCAGGTCGCACGCCTTGCAGATCTCGTGGACCGTCGGCTCGCCGCACCGGGCGCAGGCGCGCAGGGCCGTCGGCGGGAACTGCCTCTGCAGCAAGGGTCGCATCTGGTCGTACCCGCTCACGATCGCATGGCGCGTCCCCGGGCTGTCCTCCTCGAGGCGATACAGGATCTCTCGGAACCGTCCCCGCTGGGCCCGCTCCGCGTAGGGGCAGGTCGCATCGTGGAAGGGGATCCCGCGGAGGAGGGCGTACAGGAACACCTCCTTCTCGGGGATCATCCGGAGCGGTTGGATCCGCGGCACGAGGCCGGGCTGTCGGACCTCGTGGGGCCCGAGGCGGG
>DASQXV010000069.1:0-6614 GCA_035639595.1 Thermoplasmata archaeon
TACCACTTGGCCGACTTCTTCGCATCCGACACGACGAGGGCGATCGTGGAGAGTCGCATGGTCGCCGAGAATCCCTTAGACTCGATAAAGGCACCGGACAGACGGGAAGTCTCATTCGGCATCCGAATATTGCCTCTTGGATGGAGCCGTCCCGGCGACTGCAGATTGCGGAATCGCTCGTCGCCCCGTTTCGTAGGCGGTACGGTCGAAATCTCGTGGGCATGGGGGTCTTCGGTTCCGTCGGTCGCGGCGACGACCGGCCGGGTTCCGATATCGACATGCTCCTTGTGACCCGTGATGGGGTCCGACCCAGCCCCTCACGTTCCGTCGAACATCCGAAGTCGCGGATCATCGAAGGGATTCCCGTCACCTTCCTTCAGTGGACTCCTGAACAAGCGCGTGACGAGGTGATGGGCTCCCGAAAAGATCTGAACGTCGCGCTCGCAGGCTGGCGCTCGCTGCGGCCCCTGCACGATCCGGACCGTTTCCTTGCGAGGCTCCGCGCCCGGTCCTTCCACCCCACCCCGACCCAATGGCGCCGAGCCGCCCGGCGGGCCCTTCTCGAGACCTTCGAGGACCTCGGAAAGCTTCGCAACGCGGTCGAAGCGGAGGACTTGGACGAACTGCGCGAGATGGCGATCTGGTACACGGACGGCGCCATGGGCGCCCTCTTCGATCTGAATCGCTTCGTCCTCCCCACAGGCCGCCGCGCCTTCATCGAGGCCCTTCGGTTCGGCGGCACCGGAAGGGCCATCCGCCGGCTTCGGTACGAGAACGAATCCCCCGGCGCCGCGGGTCGACTCGCCGACTCCATCTGGTCCGACCTGATGCGCAGGGCGCACCGGCAAGGCATCCGAATGCCTCCGCTTCTCTCCCGGAGCGCGCATGACAACCCCCCTCGAGCGTCCCGGGTGTCCGTCGCGGAACAATTCGTCAAACGGGTCCGGTTGAAGGAGGGGCGGAATCTTGTGGGAGCAGGTCTGTACGGGTCCGTGGCGTCGGGTGAGGATCGGCGCCATTCCGACATCGATCTGATCTTGGCCTTGCGTCAACCTCGCGGGTACCCTCGCATCACGGTCTCCAAGGACTGCCTGGTGTCCATATCGGAACGGACGCCGAAAGAGGTGCGACAAGAAATCGCATGCTGCCCTTGGAACCTACCCGAGCTACTGAGCGGATGGCGCTCGATGCGAATCATGCACGACCCGTCCGGCATCTTGCGACGAGCGGTGGCTCGGTCCCGACGACCGTCGGATCGAATGTTCCGGCGAGCAGCGCTCGAGAATCTCTTTGAGGCGTACGAGTTCCTCGGGAAGCTGAGCAAGGCGGCTCGGGCGAAGGACGTGGACGAGACCCGAGAGATGGCAATCTGGTTTTCTGGCAACGCGATGATGGCGTTTCTGTGCCTCGAGCGCCACATCGTCGAGACGGGTCGAAAGCTTCTCGCCGAAACGCGGGGCCTTGGCCCTCTCGGCCAGAGGATCTATCGGCTCCGAACCGAGTCGCATGGAGTGGAGGAAACGACGCGCCTCGCGAACGCCGTTTGGGCCTCCCTACTGGCCCGTGCACGTCGCGCAGGCATTCGACTGCCAGAAGGCCTCAGGTCTCACGGGGCCTCCCGCGATACAACTTAAGGCTCGTTCTGCGATTCCGCGAGCGAGAGGGTCGGGATCGGCATTCCTCCTGGGACCATTCTACAACTGGGTCTCGAGTCCGCCGGCGACATAGGATACCTCTTTGGACTCTTTTTGTACTCCATCGCGGCCGCGGTGATCCTTCCCATTCCCGTTGAGGCCCTCCTCCTCTTCTATGCAGGGATCGACACATCCGTCAAGGCGGTCGTCCTCGGGCTCGGCAAGGCGGTCGGGGCGATCGTTGTCTTCCATGTGGGGTACAAGGTGAACCCACTCATCGAGCGATGGATGGGACGCCACGCGTCCGTGGCTCGGGTGCTGACGCCCCTCGAGGGATTCGTCCGGAAGACCGGATGGGTCGGGCTCACGATCCTCCTCGCGATCCCCTTCATGAGCGACACGGCCGTGAACTACTTCTATTCCCTCCTGAACGCGGAAGGGCATGCCATTGGTCGTGGGTCCTTCGTCCTCGCGAACTTCGTCGGCGGGGTTGCGCGGTCCTACCTGTTCCTTTGGTTCGTTGTCCGCCTGTGAGTTAGCCGCCTCACTTCGGCGCGATGCCCCGCTTCGTCGCCCGCGCATAGGTCTCGAGGAACCCCCACGTGAGGTCGGTCGCGGTCAGGATTCCTTCGACCTTGTCCAGGCGAGTGACGACGAGCCACCTCGTGTTCTTCTCGAGCATCTCTCGAGCCGCGGCTCGGAGGGTCGTCATCGGGCTAACCGTCGCGACGGGCACGTTCATGACCTCTCGGACGAGGACCTTCGCCGGGTTCCTCCCCATCGACGTGACCTTCCACAGGATGTCCCGGTCCGTCACGAGGCCGACCGGACGACCGTACTTCACGACGACGAGGCTCGTGATCTTCTTCGCGGCCATGCGTTTCGCCGCGTCCAAGATCGTCCGCTCGGGGTCGATGACGATCACGTCGCGCGTCATCGCATCGCGGACGAAGACCATGGACCGGGCCTCGCTGGAACCTCACCGCGAACGGGGGCGGGGCGGCTCCCTTCAGGCGGCGAGCGGCCTGCCGGAACATGAACGCTTCGAAATCGGCGGGGGTCCGCAGGATACGTCAGGCGCTGGAGGCCGCGGCCGCCGGCTCGAAGGCGACCGACGTCTCCTTGATCGCCCAGGGGAGGCGCTGCCCCATCGCGCCGAGGCGCAGCCGGTGCTTGCACGTCGGATATCCGCTGCAGCCGAGGAACGCCCAGCCGTTCCGGGCGCGGCGCCGGACCATCCGTCCGGTCCCGCAGGCGTCGCAGGGGCCGTAATCCTTCTCCAGGAACGTCGCGTCGCGTAACCAACGGCTCAGGGAGTCCCGATGGGTCCACAGTTGCCCGAGCACGCCCCGCAAGGCCTCCTTCGATTCCAACACCACATCGTCCAGGGTCGCGCGGCCTTCCGCGATCGCGGTCATCCGATCCTCCAGATGGGCCGTCATCTCTGGGCCCGCGAGCCGCGGCCCGTGGATCGCGAGCGCGTCGACGAGGGCTCGGCCCGCGGCCGTCGTCCGGATCCCGCGGCCGCTCACGTACTGCCGACGGAAGAGGAGGTCGATGATCTCGTGGCGCGTCGACTTCGTCCCGAGGCCCAGGCGCTGCATCGCGAGCAGGAGGGAACCCTGGGAATGGAGGGGAGGCCCCTTCGTCCGGCCCTCGACGATCCGGACCTCCTGGACCGGGACGGAATCTCCCTCCTGGAGCGGGGGGAGCTCCCGCGGCGGCTCGAGATCCGGGAGGATTTCCCGCCACCCCGGCTCGACGAGCGTCCGGCCCGTGGCGAGGAACCGGGTGTTCCCGACGGCGAGGTGGGCTTCCGTGACCGTGTGGACGCTCGCGGGGGACAGGGTCGCCAGGAACCGCCGGGCGATCATCCCGTAGACCTTCGTCCGGACCTCGGCCCGGTACTTCGAGGGCGCCGAGGTCGGATGGATCGGCGGATGGTCCGTCGTCTGGATTGGGCCGCGGCTCGCCTCGAGGGCCGGTTCCGCGAGGAGCCGGCCGGCATAGTCGCCGAAGGGCGAATCCCGCAGGCGCTCGAGGAACTGCCGTACGGGCAGGCTCGACGGATAGACCGTGTTGTCCGTCCGCGGGTAGCTGATCTCTCCGCGAACGTACAGGTCCTGAGCGGCCGCCATGGCTCGGGAGGCCGTGAGGCCGTCCCGGGAGGCTTGGGCCAGGAAGGACGTCGTGTTGAACGGCGCCGGCGGCGGCTCGCGGTGCTCATGCTTCTCGATCGTTTCCACGACGGCCTGTCCCCCTCCGAGTCCGGACAGGGCGATGATCGCCTTCGCGGCTTCCTTGTCCCAGAACGGACCGCCCACCGCGGTGGCCTCGAAGGCCGGCGACCCCGCGACGAGGAGGACGTTCCAGAAGGGCCGCGGCACGAAGTCCTCGCGCTCCCGCTCCCGGTCCACGACGATCCGGAGGGTGGGCGTCTGGACGCGGCCCGCGGAGAGGACCTGCCGCTCGGAGCCGCACTCGAGGGTGAGGAACCGCGTCAGGACCGCTCCCCAGGCGAGGTCGATCTTCTGGCGGGCGGCGGCCGCCTGGGCGAGGGCCCAATCCGGTTCGACGAGGTGTTCGAAGGCGCGCCGCACCTCGGCAGGGGTCATCGCGCTGAAGCGAGCCCGGCGGGCCGGGAGGTCCGGACGTTGACTGCGGAGGGTCTCCAGGGCCTCCACGCCGATGAGCTCCCCTTCCCGGTCGTAGTCCGTGGCGAGGATCGCCTCGTCCGCGTCCTCGGCCAGGCGCCTCAGGGCGTCGTGCAGGGCTGGGGGCGTCTCCAACCGCACGGGCTCCGCGTCAATCAACCGTTCCAAGTCCGTCGTCTGCCAGTCCTGCAGGTCGGGCGGATAGTCGATCTCGACGACATGGCCTCGCAGGGGAACGACGACGAATTCACCGTCTCCGTTCGTGAATCGGAAATAGGTGATGCCATCCTCGCGGATCCGTTCCGACTTCCCTTTGGATAGGACTTGGACCAGCCGACGGGCTGCACTATGCTTCTCCGCCAGGACGAGCCGCCGCACTCGATGGCCCATTCTTATATGTTGTACTTAATAATATTCGTGTCAGACATTGACTTTTCACGAAACTGGCAAACCCCCTTTCTTGGGCCCGAATTTCAACCGCGGATCGGAGACGATGGAGCCCCCGGGTTCGGGCTGTCTGACACGACGGCGAAAATGGGTCGCGCGGGGGGCTGGCCGACCCCAATCGCGTCCGATCACAGGTCGAGCAAATCGACTGGACCGCCCGTCTGGAGGCGAGGCAGACGGGTCCGGCTCAAGGCGAGCCGCAATCGCTCGTCCACGAGCGCCCCGAGCCGTTCGTCCTCGAACGGGACGAACGGCCGGACGCCCAGCTCCTTGGCGATGGCATCGGCCTCTCGTGGGTAGCGGCTGACGAGGTGGGACAGCGCGAGGGAGTCCGCCATGCCGACTGCGTGGGTGGACAGGAACCGCTCGAGCGCGAGCAGATCCCCGGCATAGGTCGGATCCGGCTCGAAGGGGCGTCCCAGGATCATCCGGCGCACGAACTCGGTATGGGGAGTCTTCGCATCCATCTCGGCCACGGTGACGCGCCGCCAGTTCGCCCGAGGCTTTAGCTTTTGCCGTTGGTTATCACGGCAAATGTCGAGGGTCTCGTCAGGTGTCGAAATCCTTACGGGTCGCCGCAATCCCGGGTGTATCCGCACCGGCGACAGATGACCTTGCAGTTCCGCTCGATCGTCGGACCGCCGCAGACGTCGCACGTGTCGGCGGCCGTTTCGGGCTCGGCCCGGAGCGGTTTCGCGGGACCCGAGCCGGTCGCCATAGGGAGGCCGATGGCCGTCCGGACGAAAAATCCTTTCAGGTCTGTGAAGGGGTCCTGCGGCGGGCTCCCGGGGCGTCACGCCTGTCCCCTTCCCATGTTAGGCCGCCCGAAACCCGAGCGGCGCGTCATCGACATGATCCGCGAAACATTCCTGTGAAACCTAATAAGCCGCCCCCCTCCTGTCCATCCTGATGGCGCAGAAGCCCCGCCGGCGTCCGTCGTCCGATCGGCCTGGGATCCTAGAACGGCTCGGGAAGGGCATCGTGCTGGGCGACGGCGGCTACCTCTTCGAACTCGAGAAACGCGGGTACGTCCGGGCGGGTCCCCTCACGCCGGAGGTCGTCCTGGAGCATCCCGCCGCCGTCACGGAGCTCCATCGGGAGTACCTCGACGCGGGCGCCGAGGTCCTGCAGGCCCTGGCCTTCTACGCGAGCAAGGAGAAGCTCCGGACGACGGGATACGCGGACCGCGTGGGCCAGATCAACCGCGCGGCGGTGCGCCTCGCCCGCGACGTGGCCGGGGACAGAGCCCTCGTCGCCGCGAACCTCAGCCTGACTTGGATGTACGACCCGAAGGACGAGGGCTCCGCCGACCGGGTCCGAGGCCTCTTCGACGAGCAGCTGGAGGCGCAGCTGCGGGAGCGTCCCGACTTCGTGATCGCGGAGACCTTCTCATGGCTCGGCGAGGCGCTGCTCGCGACGGAGCGGATCGAGAGGACCGGTCTGCCGTCCATGGTGACGATGGCGTTCGACAAGAATCCCGTGTCCTACGACGGCCACTCGCCCGCGGAATGCGCGCGCGCGTTGCACGACGCCGGAGCGGACATCGTCGGGGTCAATTGCCTGCGCAACCCCCGATTCCTCCTGCCCATCGCGGCGGAGATGCGGAGGGCTGTCGCTGGACCGGTCGCGTGCCAGCCCACGGCCTACTGGACGCCCCCCGACGTGCCGGACTTCACCGCGACGAAGGAGTACCCGCACGAGACGGAGACCCTCGTGCTGCCCCGCCGCGCGATGGGCGCCTATGCCGCGGAGGCCCGAGACCTCGGGATCCAGTACATCGGCTCGTGCTGCGGCTCCCTCCCCGTCCATGTCCGGGAGATGGCGCGCGCCCTGGGGAAGGCCCCCGCGGATCGGGCGTGGCGGGTGGACTACACGAAGC
>DASQXV010000070.1:0-7065 GCA_035639595.1 Thermoplasmata archaeon
ATCGTGCCGGGGGTCGAGCCGATGCCGAGGACGCACGTCACGCCGGCATCCCGCGCCTTCCGGTCCAGCTGAAGCTGGCGTAGTGTCTGATGGTACAGCCCTCCGAGATCGCAGTAATGGACGCCCGCCCCGATGGCGGCCTCCATGACGGGGACGTTCAAATCGTACCAGCTGCTGTGGATGACACAGTCCCAGCGTTTCAGCTCCCGGACGAGGCTCGTCGAATCGCGGGCGTCGAGCGGCACGCCGACGGCCCGATCGTCCCGCTGCGCCGCCGCGAAACTTTTGGCCCGGGTCTCGCTTCGCCCCGCGATCCCGACGCGTTCGACGTCCGGGCTGGAGAGGAGATCCGGGACGGTCGATTGGGCCATCGCGCCATATCCACCCAGGATGAGGATCTTCAGTCGGCGTCCCCGATTCATGGAAGGGAGGGCGCGTTTAATGCTTTTCGCGACCCTTCTCACGCGTCCCGATCCGGGCGGCCCACAGGACGACGGATCCCGCGAGGACCAAGGCCATGCTCGTTGCGAAGGCCGCTCCATATCCGAGGAACCCCGCGGCGAAGCCTCCGGCGAGAGGGCCCAGGATCGACCCGAATCCCTGGACGGCGTTGAACGCGCCGACGGCTCGGGCTCGACGGGCCCCGGGCGCGAGCGAGGACACAAAGGTGGAACTCGCGACGTTGATCAGGGCCCAGCACACGCCGACGCCGGCGTGGAGGACGAGGATCAAGCTGAGCTGCAGGAGGTCGCGGATGCCGACGAGTCCGAGGAGGAAGAAGGAGCCGAACAGGACGGATCGTCCCACCGAGCCGTACAATTGGGTCGGTCCGCTCCCGCGTGTCGAGACCCAGCCGGCCACCCGCGGGTATGCGAGAATCGATGCGATCTGACTCGCGATGTAGATTGCGAAAATCTGCGAACTCCCGAGGCCGTACGCTTGGGCCAGGAAAATGGGAAAGAACCCGTAGAAGGCCGTGAAGCCGGCGAACCAGAGGAACATGCAGGCCAGGTAGACCCGGAGGGAGTGGGGCATGCGGCCGGGCCCGCTTCCCCCCGGAACGATGAAATGGAGGATCCGCATCGGGAGGTAGCGGACGCGCTCGACCCGAGGGTTCGGATCGGGGATGGCCACCCGAGTGCGATCGACGTTGACCGACACCTCCGGCGTTGCGACCAGCACGATCAGGCTCGCGGCGACCGACAAGCCGGCCCCGAGGAGGAAAAGGACCCGCATCGCGGGAATCGACCCTCCGAAGAATCCGGGGTTGATGGCCAACCATGCCGCAGCCAGGGCCAACCCGACGGTCCATCCGGCCGCGGTGATCCGACTCAGGATGGCCAAGCGGGAGGGCCACTCCTTCGGCTCGGAAGTCTCCAGGAGGAGTACGGTCCCGGCAGGCCCGCTCGCGGACCCGAGACATCCGGCGAGCACGTTCGCGAGGTAGAACTCGGACAGCGTCCGGCTCGCCGACATCGCGACGAGGGCGATGCCCGTGCCCGCGAATCCAATCAGGAGGAACGGTTTGCGGTGCCCCAACCGGTCCGAGAGGGTGCCCCACAGCATGTACGAGGGCACGGACGCGAGGCTCGTCGCCGCGGCGATGATCCCGACCCCAACGAGGTTTCCGCCGAGGGCGTACGCGAACAGGAGGATCAGGGTGGACGTCGCGCCGCCGGAGATGCCTTGTGGCAAGTAGGCATAAAACCAATTCGACCCATTCCCGACGCCCATCCGTTGTCTCGCGCGGACCCTGCGCACCCGAGCCCCGATATTTGGCCTTTTTGTATACGGGTCGGCGCCGAACGACCGAGGCGGCTAAGCTATATCAACGCGGGGATTTGTCGGGGGGGCCCTTGAGGCACCTCCGAACAAACGCCGCCTTCGTCGCGGTCTCAATCGCGTCAATCCTACTCTCCGGCGGCGTCCTTTTCGGCTACCTTTCGACCGCGCCCTCCGCCCCCGCAATGCGCCTCGGATTCTTCCCGAACATCATCCACTCCCAAGCGCTCTACGGGATCGCGACCGGCGAGTACGAGAAGGCTCTGCAACGGGTCAGTTATGCGATGCAACCACAGGTCTTCAACGCGGGGCCGGCGGCCATTCAGGCGCTCCTCTCAAACCATGTCGATGTCGTTTTCGTGGGCCCTTCCCCCACGCTAAGCGGACTCGCCGCGGCTCCGAATGATCTCCGGGTCATCGCGGGCGCCTCGAGTGGCGGAGCCATGTTCGTCGCCCAGCCCGACATCCGCTTGGTCAACAACTCGGACTTCGGAGGAAGGAAATTCGCGACGCCCCAATGGGGCAACACCCAGGACATCGCGTTGAAATACTATCTGTGGAACAAGACCGGCCACCGGACCCTCGATGAAGGGGGCGACGTCGACGTCATCAACGCAGCGAATCCAGAGATCCTCACGCTGTTCAAGCTGAGGCACATCGATGGCGCCTGGGTCCCAGAGCCTTGGGCAACTCGCTTGATCCAAGAAGCGAACGCGAAGGTAATCTTGGACGAAAGGGATTTGTGGCCTCGCGGACAATTCGTGTCCACTCAGATCTTGACGACGCGACGGTATTTGGAGGATGCAGCCCATCAGGCCGTCCTCACCGCCTTTCTCCGCGCGTACGTCAACGTCACCCTGCACCTCCAGAAAGCGAAACCTGCGGATCTCCAGGTCATTGGTGACGAAATCTACAACCTGACGGCCACCCGACTCGATCGAACGACGATCCTCGCCCCGGCATTTCGGAACTTCGATGTCACGTACGATCCAATCGCTCCGTCCCTCGCGACCTACCTAAGTTGGGCGCAAGCTCTCGATTTCCTGGCGCAGACGCTGCATCCGGATACGCTATACGACCTCACGCTTCTCAATCAGGTCCTCAACGAGATGGGTCTTCCTCCGGTGAAGGGACTATGAAAGGGGCCGCACTGAAACTGGTCATGCTGGGCAAAGCCTTCAAGGGGGAGACGGGCCGGACCGAGGCCCTCCGGGACATCAACCTCGAAATCAAGGGAGGGGAGTTCGTCACCATCGTGGGTCCGTCGGGCTGTGGCAAGTCGACCCTCCTCAGCTTGGTCGCGGGCCTCGAGGAACCGACGACCGGGTGGGTCGAGATGGACGGCCACCAGGTGCGAGGACCGGGAGCAGACCGAATCGTCGTGTTTCAGGATGCCGCCCTGTTCCCGTGGCTCGATGTCACGGGCAACATCGAGTTCGGGCTCCGGGTGGGGGGCGTACCCCGGAAGGACCGCAAGGACCGCGTTCAGGAGAACCTCGAGATGGTCCAGCTCGAGAAGTTCGCCCACGCACGGGTCCACGAACTCTCGGGAGGGATGAAGCAGCGCGTGGCGCTCGCCCGAGCCCTGGTCCTGCGGCCTCGGGTCCTCCTCTTGGATGAACCGTTCGCCGCCCTCGATGTCCAGATCCGCGAGGAGATGCAGTCCGTGGTCCAAGACCTCTGGCTCCGGAGTGGCACGACGGCGCTATTCGTCACCCACGATGTCCGAGAAGCGGCCATCCTGGGCGACCGGATTGTGGTCCTATCCCACCGCCCGGGCACGGTCAGCTCGATCCTCGAAAACCCCGCCCGCAGGCCGCGGACCCTGAACGATCCGGAGGTCATCGAGACGATCCGCCGTTCCAACGAGATCCTGAAAGCGGAGGTCCAATGGTCGAACAGCGAGCTCAAGCTCCAACTTTGAGGCGCCGCGAGCGAGGCCTCGCCTGGGAGTTCCGACACCTCATCCCCATGGTGGCGGTCGCGGTCGCCGCGATCGGCCTTTGGGAGCTGATCCACCGAGGGGGAATCTGGGGCTTCCTGTTCCCGGGCCCCTCGGACGTCGTCCACGCGCTCGGCGAGTTCTGGGACAGCACGCGGCTCCTCCGGGCGGTCGCCGCAACCCTTCGACGGCTCGCGGTGGGATTCCTGATCTCCCTCGTCCTGGGCGCCCTGCTCGCCTTCCTCATGGTGCGGTTCGTCACCTTCGGGAAGGGGATCCAACCGTACATCCTGGGCCTCCAAACATTCCCCTCGATCGCATGGGTCCCCCTCAGCCTGATTTGGTTCGGGTTCTCGGAGACCACGATCCTCTTCGTCGTGATCGTGGGGTCCGTCTTCGGCGTCAGCATCTCCTTCGCGGACGCGTTGCGCACCGTCCCCCCCGTCTATCTTCAGGCGGCCCGCAACATGGGGTCCGACGGAATGGACTTAATCCTCCGTGTGACGGTGCCCGCCGCCCTCCCGCACCTGATTTCCGCCGCGAAGGTCGGGTGGTCCTTTGCCTGGCGGTCGCTCATCGGTGCGGAGATCATCTTTGCGAGCGTGGGGCTCGGCTTCTTGCTGAATGCTTCCGCCTCCAACGTCGAGATCGCGGGGGTCATGGGGGTGATGGTCGTCATCCTGATCATCGGCATCGTAGTGGACCAGCTGGTCTTCACGCAGTCGCAGGAGTGGGTGAACCGGAGGAGAGGGCTCCTCCCTCGCCGCTGAGCGAGAATCACCGCGGGAACGAGAGACGGTCACAGGAGGTCGTAGACCAGCTTCGCCGCGGCGATGAACAGGACGATGATGAAGATGAGCGCCACGGATCGAGTCTTGAGCTTCGCCAAACCCCACCGGGAGCCCAAGTAGGACCCGATGAACACGACGGGCATGAGGACCGGGATCAAGAGATAGGCATCGGGCAGAGCAAAGCCGGAGGGTTGCAGGGCCAAGTCGGCGACGTACGCGGCGAAGCCCACGGCTGCGGTCGGGATGATCAGGAGGGATGAGGTCCCAATTGCCTTGCGAGTCTTCCGGCCCAGGACGTACACCAGGAGCGGCACGTTCAGCAGGCCCCCACCGATGCCCATGCTCCCCGAAAGGAACCCGGAGCCGGCGGTCGCGGCCGACGTTGCGACCACCCGGGGGCGGGTCATCGAAGCCTCGTCGTCTTCGTCGGCCGAACGCGTGTTCTTCACCCAGTCCCGGACCATGAATCCGCCAAACAGGAACAGGACCCCTGCGAAGAACGCCTTGAAGGTCACCTCGTTCAATACCTTGAGGGTGAAGAACGTGCCGATGATCGCCCCGAGGAGGGCCCCCGCGACGAGCGTCTTCCCGAGGCGGAAGTCGACGAGGCCGCGGCGATGGTGGTTGATCACGGACGAGGCCGCGGTCGCAATCGTGAAGGTCAGAGAAATCGGCACCGCGAGGTCCTTCGAGGGCACCCCGGTCGAGAGCAGAATGGGGACGAACAGGAGACCGCCTCCTAGCCCGAGGTTGGAATAGATGAATGCCACGGCGAAAATGAGGACGGCCTGGACCAGGAGGACGAGCACGTCCACTCCGGCGTGTACGCCCGGGCCCTATTAATTAGTAACGAGCATATTGGGACGGGGGATCCCATCGTATTCCTCGTGCGGTTCGGGGAACTGGCCCTGAAGAGTCGCTTCGTGCGCCGACAGCTCAGGGACCGCCTCGTCGCGAACATCCAGGACCTCTTCGCGGCCGAAGGCGCCGAGTGCATCACGGAAGCGGACGAGGCCCGGGTCTACGTCCACGCGAACGATCTCGCGAAAGCGGGTTCGATCCTCGCGCGCACCTTCGGCGTCGTGTCCTTTAGCCTCGCCATCGAAGTCCCCGCGAACAAGGCGTCCCTCCGGGAGACGGTGCTCGCCGAAGGAACCGCGGTCCTCTCCCCCGGGCGCACCTTCGCGCTCCGCATCCGGCGCGTGGGGACCCACCCATTCTCCAGCCAAGACCTCGCCCGGGAACTCGGCGAGGAAATCCGTCGGGCGCACCCCGCCTCCCGGGTGGACCTCACCCGCCCGGACGTCGAGATCCACATCGAGGTCCGGCGGAATCGCGCGTTCGTGTTCCGCGAGATTCGTCCGGGTCCGGGAGGCCTTCCGCTCGGGAGCCAAGGTCGCGCCCTCGCGGTCGTGCGGGACGACGCCGGCCTGGTCGCGGCCTGGATGGGGATGAAACGGGGTTGCCGGGTCACGGTCGCCGCGGGGGACGGCGCGGAACTCGTCGAGCCCCTGCGCCGGTGGGATGCGCACCTGAAGGTCCTGGACCTTCCTGCCGACCGAGGCCTCTCGGAAGCCGTCCGGATTTCGCGGGCCGAGGCCGTCTTCCTCGGGACACGGTGGACCTCCTTCGACCCAAACGCGCGCGGCTCCGTGACCGTGCCCGTATTCGAACCGGTCATTGGGCTCCCGGAAGAGGAAATCGGACGGCTCGCCTCGCGGGTCCGCGAGGGCTGAGCCTCACTTCCCGATGCGCCCGTGGCGGCTGATGCTCGGGCGCACCTTTTCGGCGCCCTTCCCCTTGTACATCAGGCCGCGGCCCTTCTTGCCCGCGGACGTGAGGCCGCGGAAGACCCGCCCGCGGTTCTCCGGTGCGCAGATCCAGTTGATCTTCGGATCGGTCCGGATCACAGGGTGCTGCGGATCCACGAGGATGACCTCGAAGTACTTGTGCATCCCGTCCTCCCCGACCCAATACGAGTTCAGGACCTCCAAGTTCGGGTAGTGGCGGGCCGTGCGCTCCTCGGCGATCCGTTGAATCGACTTCGCCATCGTGAATTTCACAAGGCCTCGGCGCTTCGGATGGCGCCCGCCCATGGGACGAGGTTTCCGACGTCCTCCCCGGCGGACCCGGGCTCGCACCACGACGTATCCCTGCTTCGCGCGGTAGCCCAGCTCCCGGGCGCGATCCACCCGGGTGGGGCGGTCAATCCTCGCGAAGGCGGGCCCGCGCCGCCATTCGACCATCCGACGAAAATGCGTCTCCTTGACGACGCCGCTCCTTGGGTCCTTCCAGGCCCGTTTCACGAATCCATAGAGGTTTCGGGGCCGGGCGGGCTCTTTCGCCGCGGTCTCGCCGCCGATATTCAACTCCGGCTCCGGAGCCTTTGGGGATTCTTCGGCCATGGCCCGACCCCCTGGACTTTAGGATTCGCCCGCAGGTACATCTCCCGACCAGGGCTTGGAAAGCGCCGTCTCAAGGGGCGAGGGCTATTAAAGGGCTTGGGTGCGCCTCCTTTTCGGCGCCCTTCCCCTTGTACATCAGGCCGCG
>DASQXV010000071.1:0-14463 GCA_035639595.1 Thermoplasmata archaeon
TCTACCATTGTACCGTCTTTGGCCCACCCCCGCCGCATCCGTTGCCTTGCTTCTCCATGGCCCTCGTGCATCTACAAGATGCGGAGTGGCTACTGGCCCAACTCAACCAGACGCAGACGATTTTTGGGATGAGCGGCGAAGTGTGGATCGATCGAACGCAATTCGTAAACCCCTATGACACGGAGGCGACCCGACGGAATCTCGTTCGGCTCGAACGCAAGCTCACCACCCTCGTCGGTGGAAGGGGCTTCGTGACCGACAACCTCCTCCCGCGAATCGACTCCTTCTCCAATGTGATCACGGGACAGCGCATCGGGTACCTGACCCTCTCCCTTCCCATCGTCCTCCTCGGCGTGTACCTGGGCGCCGTCGGGGTGGATCTCAGCCATGCGGAACGGCGACGCGAACTCGCGATCCTCAAGACCAGGGGGGCCCGTCCTCGCCAGATCGTCGGGCTGCTCCTCCTGGAGGCCTTCGTTGGAGGCTTGATCGCCGCGCTCATCGGCCTGCTCGCGGGGGTCGGGCTCAGCCGGTTCCTCCTGGGGGTCGTGAATCCGCAGTACAGCGCGAGGTTGCCCTACGAATCCTTCGTCCTGACGACGGACACGGTCTTCCAAGTGGCCGGCTTCAGCATCTTTTTGATGGGGGCGGTCGCGTACCGTTCGGCGAAACGGACGGCGGGCCTCCCCGTCGTGGAAACCCTTCGCTACTACGCGCCGGGCGAGACCCGGATCCAGTACAACCCGCGGAACGACGCACTCCTCGTGGGAATCGGAATCTCGGACTACATGCTCGTCTGGTTGCGGTCCACGGGCCCGACGAACCTGTGGACCTTCCTTCTCGGGTTCGTGCCCTACATCCTTCTCCCCTTCATCCCGTTCGTGCTCACCCTGGGGCTCACGCGCCTCCTCACCCGGTCCACGGGCAGGATCTACGACTGGTTCTCCCTAGCCGCGAAACCGTTCACGAAGGACCTCTACTACGTCATCCGTCGGAACCTGATGCGGAACCCAAGGCGGTCCGCGAACGTCGCGATCATCATCGCGCTCGGACTCGCCTTTGGCGTGTTCACCCTGTCCCTCCTCGCGACCAACGCGGCCCACGAGGAGCGGGTGATCCGCTCCGGGATCGGGGCCGACATGGCCGTCTACCCGACCGACAGCAGGGAGGACCCCAGCGCGAACCTGAGCGCGATCCCGGGAGTGGCCGCGGCGACGAAGATCCTTCGGATGAACGTTTTCACCTACCCGAGCAGCATTTTCGCGCTCGACCCCGATGCATACTTCGCGGTCGCCCAGCCGGAGGACTGGCTGTTCCGAGACGGACGGGCACAGACCGGCCACGACGTCCTGTCGAGTCGTGGCTACGTGTTGATCTCTCAGGCCCTCTACGACCAATCCTCGCTCGAGGTGGGAGATCGAATCTTTCTCTTCCAGGACATCCGCGACCAGAACGGGACCCCGATCCGTATCCAACTGAACGTGACGGTTGGCGGCGTTGTCTCCTTCCTGCCCGGAATGGATTACGGAGGGTTTTCCCCCTTCGGATTGTCGGGATCCCCATCAATCTACGGTAGCCTCGCGACCTTCGCGCCCTTCTTGAACGACACCCTACCCCAATCCCTCGCGAGCATCTCCCGCGTGCTCGTCGATATCGCCCCCGGGGCGGATTGGCGCAGCGTCAAGGCGGCCGCGCTCGAAGTCCCGAACGTGGGGTCCGTCGTCGTCACCCAGGAGCAGATCGACCTCTTGGCGTCGAACCCCATCGCCAGGGCGATCTACGGCTTCATCGCCATGGAGATCGCGTTCATCATCGTCATCCTCACCGCGGGGGTAGGGCTCATCCTGTTCGCCGCGAGCCTCGAGCGGGACGCGGAATTTGCCGCAATCATCGCCCGCGGGGCGAGCGCATGGCAAACGGCAAAGCTGCTCGTCGGGGAGGCGTTCGTCATTATCCTCGTCGGCGTGACGATCGGCGCGGGCGTCGGGACCGGGACCGCGTTCGTCGCCACCCACTGGCTCGCCACAGGACCCTCGGGAGTCCCGTCGTCGCCGATCCCCTACCTCTTTACATTCCCCTGGGAAGCAGCCCTCCTCGTCGCCCTCTCCCCGGCGGCCATGCTCCTCTCCGCCTTCCTTGTCTCGATTCGGACCGCGCGGATCAATGTCCCTCGAGTCCTCAAACTGCGGGCGGGATGAACATGCCGAAGGTCGTCACGAAGGACCTGATCAAGGTGTATCGAGCGGGCAAGTCGGAGGTCATCGCTCTCCGGGGCCTGGACATGCACGTCGAGTCCGAGGAGCTGGTCGCCGTCCAGGGGCCGTCCGGCTGCGGCAAGACGACCCTCCTGAACCTCTTGGGCGGCATCGACCGGCCCACCGCCGGCCGGATCGAGGTGAACGGGTCCAACCTGGTCGACATGAGCGATCCGGAGCTCGTGCGCTATCGCCTGGAGCGCGTGGGCTTCATCTTCCAGTTCTTCAACCTGGTGCCCACCCTGACCGCGGAGGAGAACATCGGGCTCCCGATGCGACTCGCGAGCACGTCCGCATCGACACGAAAGGAACGGACCACCCGGCTCCTGTCCCTGGTGGGGATGTCCGATCGCGCGGTTCACCGGCCCGACGAGCTCAGCGGAGGGGAACAGCAGCGGATCGCCATCGCGGTCGCCCTCGCGAACGATCCGCCGCTCCTCCTGGCGGACGAGCCGACCGGAGAACTGGACACGAAGACCGGACAGGAGGTCCTCGATCTGTTCCGGAGGCTGAACCAGGAATTCAAGAAGACGATCGTCGTGGTGACCCACGACGCCCGGGTCTCCCACATTGCCCATCGGGTCCTGGAGATCCAGGACGGAAAGATCCAGAGCGAAGCCCTAGCGGCGTAGCAGCCATCTCGTCGAAGACTCGGCTCTTCCGGCGACCAACGATCAGTAAACACGCTCGTGAGGCTCGATCGGCCAGCTCTTGTCCTGGATCGACTGTTGGACCTTCGCCAAGGAGCGATCCAACTCTGCGAGCAACGCCTGCTTCCCCTCATCCAGCGGCTGGCCTTCGAGGAGCGACCGAAGGCTCTTCAGGACCGGGACTTGGATGTAGATGAGGGACAGCAGCTCCTTCTGGTACAGAACGGAAACGAGGTAGGGATTGCGGGTGGTCGCGACCGTGGCTTGGGCGGACCAAAAATGGATCACCTTGTCCAGGTACACGCCGAAACCGACGATGACCGCGAGGACGAACAAGAGAAGCACGAGCGCTGTCTGTAGGTAGCTGAAACCGAAGCGTTCCGTGAAGATCGGCCCGAGGACGAGGGTGAAGACGCCCATGAACGAGAGGATCGTGAAGACGATCCCGATGATGCCACTGCTCAAACTCCACCGATACAGCCACTCCGCGGCCCGAATTTTCCGACGCTCGGCGGTCATCGTACAACTCCGGACCGCGATGACGTCTCCTACGGATATTTACGGCGCTTTCCCTCGCACCGAAGTCCTCGATATGGGGCGAAAAAGAAGGGTGCGGGGGTCGATGAGAGCGGCGGCCCCCGCTCAGGAAGAGGGTGATCGAAACCTCCCGCCCGGGACCGAATCCACCTTTGATAAGCCCGGACGGCGACCCTCGAGACCCCCCATGGAGCGTCGGAAGGTGAAGGGAGCAGTGGGGGGGACGTCAGCACGTTACGGATTGGTAACAAATGGAACGGTATTTCAGGGCGGACCGCTTGACTTCGCGGGCAATCGATGGCTCCAGAGGGCGCAGAGCGGTCCCGGAATCGGGCGGGCGGTCAGCAGAAGAAGGACCGGGCGAGGAGACGACGATCCGGTAAAGTCCTTGCGGTGGTCACGGGGCCGGCCGCCGCTGCTTCGACCTTCGTGACCCCGCAGCTCGCGATCCGCTTCCGGGAATTCGCGGATCGGTGCTCCGATTTTTCTAAGGAGATCGTTGAGGCCAGCGGGACCCGCGTCACGACGACGACCGGGGACAATGCGCGATTGAACCTGCGAATCGCCCGCACGGTGTTCGGCAAATGGTCCGTGGAGATCCTGACGTTCCTCTACTCGAGCCAACAGGCGAGATTCCAGGAGATCAAGAAAGCCCTCGGGGAGATCAGCGCCCGCGTCCTCTCCCTGAAGCTGACTCGTCTCGAAGCCTTGGGGCTTGTGCGAAGGACGGTCCTGGACACGAAGCCTCCCGGAGTCGAGTACGCGCTGACGGAAAAGGGGCTCCAGGCGGCCAAGCTCGGGGAACCTGTTTTCCTCTACCTCCGACTCACGGAAGGCCTGCTGAATCCCGTCAGCCCATAGGGAACGCACGCCCAGCATCCCGCGCCCCGCCTGCGAGGGTCCGGGCCCATCGTTACCATCGTTTGCAATTAGGATGTCAGGTCATCGGGGTGGGGAATTCGTGCCTGACGCAGGCAACGGTCGGCGTCCGGGGCCATCTACCGGGGTGGCGGCGGGTACCGCGTCGACTCGAGGGCCATCGTCTCGGTCCGCGCGCGGTCCACCTCCGCGATCAGATCGACCGAATGCTTCAGGTTGCGGTGGCTGAACACGATGCCATAGAGGCCGCTGAAAATCATCGCGACCGAGACGGCCACGAGGAGGGTGGAATTCGTCGTCGAGGCGGACGCGCTCTTCACGAGCTCCCCGATCTGCGGCACGCCAACGAGGAGGCCGAGGCCCAGCCCAACCACAAAGATCACCGTCCAGAGAACGGTCATCGCGACACGGAACCCCACGCGCATCTGGGAGTCGAGGGTCCTGGGCATGGTCCGACTCGAGGACGAGCCTGGGCCTAGATAAAGAATTGCTCGCGAATGTGCGACGCCTGGCATAGCTTCATGCGATTCGCCGGTCGTGCGCCCTGCCGTGGCCGTGCGCGAGAAGGTCCGAGCCTTCCTCCGACGGCCCATCTTCCGCCGAATCCCGTGGTATCGGATCGGCGCGGGCTCGATCGCCGGCGGCGCATGGCTCCTCATCACGCTCCTCCTCCGTTCCTTCGGGCTTGGGGTGTTCCTCCCCGAAGTGGCCGTGGACTTCGTCGTAGACCGGATCCCGGGTCAAGTGGAATCGTTCTTCATCCAAACGATGGGAGGGGGCGCGAAGGTGCTGGCTCTCCTCGCCGCAGTCGCGGTCTTCTTGATCCTACCGGGGATCTATGCGAGCCTCTACCGACGGGTCCAGCGATGGCTGAAGCGCCGCTGGCTCGTCATCGCCTTCTACACGCTCAGCCCGGCGGCGATCGTCCTCTTGGCGATCCTGCCCCTCCTCGATTCGCGCTTCCTTGGATCGAGTCCAATCGCGATCGGATTCGCGGCCCTCGGTCAGCTCCTCGGGTTCTGGCTCTATGCCGCGGTGCTCGACTACTTCCTCGTCGACGTCGCGGCGAGACATCCCCAGGGGTTCAGCCTGAGCCGTCGCCAGTTCCTGATCGGAGGCGTCGCGGCGATTGCGTTCGCGGTCCTCGCGGTCTACGGGATTGCGAACCTCGCGGTCAAGAAGGGCCGTCTCGCCTTCGCGTCGGTCCAGGAAATGGTGCGCAAAGAAATCACGCCAGTCTCGGAGTTTTACATCGTCACGAAGAATGTCATCGATCCTTCCGTCGACGCGGGATCATGGCGACTCCAAGTCGGAGGGAAGGTCGCGAACCCGGCGACCCACTCCTACGCGGATCTCCTCGCACGATCCGATCCGTCGTCGCCGGATGCCGCAGAGGAGTTCGCGACCCTGGAGTGCGTGAGCAACGAGGTGGGCGGGAATCTCATCAGCACGGCGCGTTGGACCGGCATTCGACTCTCCGCAATCCTGGATGCCGCCATCCTCGATCCCGATGCGGATTGGATCGTCTTCCGCTGCGCGGACGGCTACACCGCGGGGATCCCCAGGGATCGGGCCTTGGACCCCGACACGATGATCGCCCTCTTCATGACGGACAACCCCCTCGTCAACCCGAGGGATTTCCCCCTCGCCCCGGCGCACGGGTTCCCCGCGCGCATCATTGTGCCGGGGCTGTACGGCATGTTCCACGCGAAATGGCTCGTCGAAATCGAGGCGACCGCGGGAGAGTACAAGGGATACTGGCAGCAGAAAGGGTGGACGAATCAGGGTCAGATTCGAACGACGACGATTATCGCCACGCCCCCTGACGGCACGGTCTTGCGCGGGACGGGGCCCGTCACGATCGGTGGGATCGCGTTCGCGGGAGACCGAGGCATCTCCTCGGTCGAGGTCGGCGTCAGCTCCGGAGGCCTGATCACCTGGGCCGAGGCGACGCGAAAACCTCCGACCTCGGGCCTCACCTGGGTCCTGTGGACCTTCGACTGGACCCCCCCGCGCAGCGGATCGTTCCGGATCTTCGCCCGGAGCATCGACGGGACCGGGATGCCGCAGGAAGCGAATCTCGCGTCCCCCTTCCCGGACGGATCCGCGGGGTACGATTCCATCACCCTGCTCGTCGGGTGAACGGCGAATCAGGGAAGCTTCGCGGGCGGTCCGGTGCGAATCCCGACGACGGCCAAGAGGACCCCGACAATCGCGGTCGCGACTCCGATTCCGATCCAGGGGGGATTGTTCGACATGAACGATCCGAGGATCACGCCCAGGCCCTGGAGGGCCCAAACCGCGCCCATCAGCACGATCAGGACGCCGACGACGACCAGGATCATCCGCATAGGATCCGAGGATTCGGCCGTGGCCGATAAGCCTTGTCCCGAGCGGTCGCAACGGTTCAAGAGCGACTCGGACGAGAATCTTGGGAGCGGTCCTACCCACCCGTCGTCACGAGGCCCTCGTGGGCCCTCCAACTCCGGTAGAGCTCCTCGATCTCATACGGTGGCGCGTGGCACGACAGGTACCGGAGTCGTGTACGGCCCACGTTGCGGATTCCATGGGTCGAGCCCGCCGGAAAGTAGATCGCGGTGTCGGGCCCCAACACACGCTTCTCGCGCCCGGAGAGGACTTCGCCTCGGCCCTCGAGGATGTAGTACATCGATTCCACGGTCCGATGCTCGTGGGCCCGCGTGCTGCCTCCCGGCTTCACATCGACAACCGTGACGAGGAATTTCCGCGAGCCGACATTGTCCGGACCGATCAGCTGATAGGATAGGCTTCGGTCGCCCTTCAGGACCTTCGCCTTCTTCCGCGGCACGACCTTCATGGGTCCACGTCCGGCCGCAAGGAGAGAGAGGCTCTTGGAGTTTTGGCTCCGCCTCGCGCAGAAGGTTCAAATGGGGTCGAACGGGTTCGCGGCGCGATGGTCCGCATCCAGGTGATCGCGTACGCTCCGACGGATTTCCTGGAAGAAGCGGACGCCACGATCGGGCGATGCCGGGAGCTCGTCGAGAAGTTCCCGGTCACGTGGGTGAACGTCGTGGATCCGGACAGCCGGACCTTGGAAGAGCTCGAGACCCTGTTCGCTTGCCACCCGCTCGCCCTGGAGGACGCGCAGAATCAGGACCTTCCCCCAAAGGTCGATGTCTACGAGGACCTCGTCTTCATCGTCGCCCGGACGATCGTGTGGGCCGAAGACATCGAAACGGACCAGCTCTCGCTGTTCGTCGCGAAGAAGTTCCTCATCACGGTCCATGACAAGGTCTTCCCCCAGCTCGAGGACGTGCGGATTCGCCTGAGGAAGAAGAACCCGAAGCTCCTGAAGTCTGGACCGGATTTCCTCGCCTATACGATCCTAGACCTCCTCGTCGATTCGTATTTCCCGCACCTGGACCGGTTTCAATCGCTCCTCGACCAACTCGAGGAGGAGATCATCGAGCATCCGAGCGGGCGAGGGATTTCGCGTCTCCACGGGATCCGGACGGACATCGTGCGGCTGCGGAACGACTTGCGGCCGCAGCGGGACATGCTCGGCGTCCTAGGACGGCTCGAGATCCCGATCTTCCGCAAGGAGACGCGCACGTACGTGCGGGACGTGCAGGACCACATGATCAGTGTCCTGGACACGCTCGAGGCGAACCGCGAGACGATCGCGAGCCTCATGGAGGTTCAAGCGACCCTCGCGGCCAACCAAGTCAACGAAGTGATCAAGACCCTCACGGTCATCTTCACGATCACGTTGCCCATCGCCATCGTCTCGAGCGCGTTCGGGATGAACGTGGCCTTCTTTGGGTTCAATACGGCCGAGGGGCTGTACCTCGCCCTCGCGTTGATGGCCGTGCCGACCGTGGCCCTTTGGGCCTGGATGCGCCGGAAAGGATGGTTCTGAGCGATGCCGCATGGCCGGACTCCTGCATCGAACTTTGACGCGGAGAATCCGCGATGACGCCATGGAAGTACTCCGACGACTTGTACAAGGAGTGCACCCGGACGACGTGGAACGAGGCTGCCGGGACGTACCAGAGGCTGCTTCGCAACCTCGAGCCATACGGCTTCGACCTCCTCGCCCGTGTGGACCCGAAGGTCCGGGAGCGGTGCCTCGACCTCGCGACGGGTCCGGGCGAGCCCGCGATGGCCATCGCGCGCATGGTCGGGCCCGAAGGCAAGGTCACGGGCATCGACCTCTCGGAAGAAATGGTCGCCCTCGCGACCCGACTCGCGAAGGAGCGTCGCATCCCGAACGTCGGGTTCCTGGTGATGGACGCGTCCCGCCCCGACTTCCCCGATGCGACGTTCGACCTCATCACGAGCCGCTTCGGGTTCCAGATCTTCACGGATCCCGAGGCGGTCGCGCGAGAGGCCCACCGGGTCCTCACGGCGAAGGGGCGGATCGGGGTCACCGTCTGGAGCACCGCGGAAAAGGCGCCCGCCATCAACGCGGTCGTGGGCCCCATGCTCGAGTTCGCGGAACCCGATGAGACCGGATACCTCCCCACCCCGTACGAATTGGGCGGGCCGGGGGAGATGACGAAACTGCTCGAGGAGGCGGGCTTCCAAGAGGCGAAGGAGGAACGAAAGACGCATCGGTTGTCCTTCCGGGACGAGGACGAGTACATCGAGGCATTCGTCGGAGGGACGCCCCTCGGCCATTCCATCCGGGAAGAGGACCCCGCCACCCAGGAGAAGATCCTCGCGCGAACGCGGGAGAACCTGAGGGGCTGGCGGACCGCCAGGGGGATCGTCATCCCTTGCGAATGCGTGATCGTCACGGCCCACAAATGAGGGCGAATGTGGCGCCGTCTCGTTTTGTCAAGGCGAGGGCCGTGCATTGACAAAGCCTCTTCCCCCGATGCGTTGGCATGGAGCGGTGGCGCCCACCCTCATGGCGAGACGAAGGAAGGTCCGTGTGGTGACGAAGGACGAGCGGCCGCCGTCGAACACGGGAACGTATCTCGTGATCTGGTGGATGTCGAAGACGCCGTACGCGGCGGTGTTCACGAACCGGATCGCGGCGGAGGCCGCCGCGAACGTCCGAAACGCGCTCCTGGTCACCTTCTCCGACGGTCCGAGGAAGGTCGAGGAGGTCGTCGACTGGTACCGCCGAGACGAGGAAGGTCGGCCGATGCCGGCGGAATGGCGCGAACTGATGGGGCACGTCCACTCTCCGTGGCACACAAAGCCCGTCATTCGAGTGGACGGGATTCAGACGGAACTCACCTCGTCCCCCGAATCGGCCGAGGCCTGAGGAGAGCGTTCCGCCCGCCGATTCCCTTCGCCCAAAAAGGGAGTGGATTAGACGTTCGCGATCGGGAAGCAGAGGCCCTTTCTACCTTGCCAAGACCTCCTTGGAAATGGCGTCCTTAGGAGGTGATCCATCTGCAGGTTCCCCTACAGATACCTTGTTACGACTTAGCCCTCCTTGCTGAACCTAAGTTCTAGCGCCGCAAAAACGGAACCATCACTCAGGCTCAACTCGGGTGGCTTGACGGGCGGTGTGTGCAAGGAGCAGGGGCATATTCACCGCGTGATGTTGACACGCGATTACTACGGAATCCATCTTCGTGAGGGCGGGTTACAGCCCTCAGTCCGAACTACGAACGGGTTTCGGGATTGCCTCCACCTTTCGGTGTGGGAACCCATTGTCCCGTCCTTTGTAGCGCGCGTGTTGCCCGGGGGATTCGGGGCATACGGACCTACCGTTGACCTCCCCTTCCTCTGACTTAGCGCCAGCGGTCCCCTTAGTGTGCGCCCATCCCGGAGGACGAACTAGCAACTAAGGGCGAGGGTCTCGTTCGTTATCTGACTTGACAGAACGCCTTACGGTACGAACTGACGACGGCCATGCACCACCTCTCCCAAAATCAAGCAAGGTCATCAGCCTGGCCTTCATGTAAGGGTCGCCCCCGGTGAGTTTTCCGGCGTTGAATCCAATTGAACCGCACGCTCCTCCCGTTGCGGTGCTCCCCCGCCAATTCCTTTAAGTTTCAGTCTTGCGACCGTACTCCCCAAGTAGCAGGCTTAACACCTTCGCTCCGGCACCGGGCGCCCCCGTAGGACCCCCGACACCAAGCCTGCAGCGTTTACACCCAGGACTACCGGGGTATCTAATCCCGTTTGCGCCCCTGGGCTTCGTCCCTGACCGTCGGATCCGTTCTAGCGCGACGCCTTCGCCACTGGTGGTCCTCCCAGGATTACAGGATTTTACCCCTACCCCAGGAGTACCTCGCGCCTCTCCCGGTCCCGAGTCGGGCGGTCTCCCCGGAATTCGAACCGTTGAGCGGTTCGATTTACCCAGGAATCTACCCGACCGGCTACGGACGTTTTAGACTCAATAATAATGAGCACCACTCGGGCCGCGGGTATTACCGCGGCGGCTGGCACCCGTCTTACCCGGCCCTTACTTCTCGTGCTTTTTAGGCACGAGAACAGCGGACACAAAGTGTCCGCACTGGGAGTTCCCCCGTCGTGGTTTCCCACATTGCGGAGTTTTCGCGACTGCTGCGCCCCGTAGGGCCTGGATTCGTGTCTCAGAATCCATCTCCGGGCGACTACTCCCATAGCCCGTACCCGTCGAAGCCTAGGGGGTCTGTAAAACCCCCTACAAGCTGATAGGCCGCAGACCCATCCTCAGGCGCCGGAGCTTTCGACCTGGAAGCGTTCCAGCATCCCAGATCTATGGGGCATTAGCCTCAGTTTCCCGAGAGTATTCCCCACCTGAGGGCAGATTATCCGCGTGTTACTGAGCCGTCCGCCGAGGTCTTGCACCTCTCGACTCGCATGTCTTAAGCGAACTCCCATAGCGGTGCCCGCCGGCAGGATCAACCGGAGTTGATCCGTGCACGACGCTACTATTGGCCACTTGAAAGGAATCTTGGCGAGGTAGCTCGAACATACCTCTGCCTTGATCGCGAACGTCGGGTTCGAGAGGGCACGCGCCCCGCAAAGGGCACGGGGTTCTCAAACCTCCACAGTGTCGGCCGCATCAGAATGAAGCCCGTCACGAATCGGGGCCTTCGCCGAAGGCGGCCACCACGGACTCGGGCGACGGTGACTCGAAAGTTTCGTCGCCTTTTCCGAGTCTTCCGACTGATACCGGAGGGAGCTATATGAGTCTTTCGACCTCGCTGTTCCCTTGAGCATGTCGCGGGAGCCTGGACCCGTGCGGGAGACCCGGAAATCCCTCGCAACCGGAGCGGCGGGGGAGCGCGCAGGCGGTCGTCCGCCGCGATCACACGGCGGGACGTCAGCAGTACTCGTACCAACCCGGGTCCGGCATTCCGCCCAGCAGGAAGTCGTCCGCGACGCGCAGCGGGATGATCGGAATCGCTCGGGTAGACGGGCCGTGGACGCGGGACGGACCGACATATCGGACGCCGTTCCTGGGATTCACGTCTGTGACGAGGACCATAGGATCGTACTGGGAATCATGGCAGACGCAGTAGATGGGATCGAGGCCGTAAATCCGGTAGGTGGGTGCATCGGAGACGTAGTCGCGTGGCGGCGGCGGATTCTGGATCACCTGCCACCCGGGATAGCAGCAGAGGTGCGCACACCGATCGTACACAGCCACGATGCGGATGTCCCGCGCGGGATCGTCGTAGTAGAGGCCGTAGCCGGCGGGCAACGAGGCCTCCTCGGGCCTCGGCGCGGTAAAGACCGTATCGTCGCGCTTCACACGAATCACGAGGACCGGAAATCCCGAGCCGGACACGAGCTTGCCGTCAATGAAGACGCCGCGCCAGACCCCGGTGGCACCCTGCCACACCTGGAAATCCGTAACGCGAATCGGCTGGCCTTCCCGATCGTTCCACCACTGCGGGTCCGGGAAGCGGGTGTATCGAATCTGTTCCGTGAGATCCGGGGCCGGCAGCGGACGCTGAAGCAGGGGACCCACCGCGATGAGGCCCGTAGCGGTTGCCGCTGCGGCTCCTCCGACCGCAAGCCCGATCTTGACCCACTCTCGCCGGCTCATTCCCTCCTTGTTTTCCTCGTCGTCCATGGCGAGCATCCCTGGCACGGTCTCGTTGGAACCCGCGAGGAGGCACCCTCGGATATATCTTGAAACTGCGGTATGTACGATTCCTATCCAGAGCGACCGCTCGGCTCACCGAAGGCGGAGCGGCTACGGGGCCCAGGCGTGCTCGCCTACGAATCTCCAGAGCATCAAGAGCACTCCGAGGCCCTGCAGGATCGACAGGAAGAGGAGGAGCGCCCAGATGCGGCCCACGGTCGCGCGCCGGAGGAAGACCGCGTAGAAAATGACCTGGAGTCCGAGGAACGGCCACAGCTCTCCCATTCCCGCATACGCCGACCCGTCGAACGGAAACCACCGCTGACTCCACCCAAGGGCGAGCACGGCGACGGATAGGACTTGGAAGGCGAAGCCGACCAACAGGGTGCGCGAAACGCCGAGGCGGACCGCCATTGTGCGGATGCCGAAAGCCCGGTCGGCGTCGTGGTCGGACGCGGTCGTGGGCGCGTAGAGAGCGCCGAGGAAGAGCGCGATCGTGCCGATGAACCACCACGGGGCGGCCTCGAGGGGCCGGAGGAGCGACCAACCGGACAAGGGGCACAAGACCCCGAACCCGACCATGTTCGTAACGAGGTCCATGCCCGCGACGCCCTTCCAGCGCAGCGGGGGGAGCGAGTACGCGATGGAGGACAGGATCATGAGCAGGGTCAGCAGGAGGAAGCCATACGGGCCCACGAGGGCGGTAAGCGGACCCCCGACGTCGCCCGCTCCGTACCGGACAAGGGTCCGGGAGATGTAGGCGGCGAGCACGACGGCGGTCGCGGCGAACCCGAGGGCCGCGAGCAGGAGCGTGTCCCGCTCCATGAGCCCTTCCCCGATGAGCTCCTCGACGACCTGAACGTATTTCTTCCGCGGGTTCACGCGGTCCGTGGACTCCATGTCGCTGTAGACGTTCAGGAGGAGCGTGAACGTCCCGAGCAAGGGGCCGATCACGATGATCCCGAGGACGACCCGCAGATCATCGACGAACAGGTGTCGTCCGCCGGCGGGTTGGGCAAGCACCCAACCGATGTACAGGGGCGCAATCGCGACGATCCAGAATTTCACGCCCCCGAGGCTCACGATCAGCTCGGTCAGATCGCTCGGAGAGACGCGGAACTCCTTCGTGATCCGGATCTCGCCTTCGCTTCCCACGGCCTGATATATATGACTCAAGATAAAAATGCCACCTCTCCGACCCTACTTCGCGAGGGCCTCGAGCAGGACGACCCCGCCAACCAAGAGGAAGAGCGTGTACACGTCTCCGCCGAGGGCCAGGATGGCGAGGCCCGCGGCAATCGCGAGCGCACGCCCCAAGTTCAGCGTGAATTCCCGGGTCGCCGTCGCGGTTGGGACCGACCGTTCCATCCGGTCGATCATCATCGTGTAGATGAACGAGGGCGCGGTGGCGGACGTCATCGAGAGCCATCCGAGCGCCAGAGCGAACGTGCCGAGGTCCCTTACCGCGTAGGCAAGGATGCACGCCGGGACGGAGAGGACCGGTCCGAGGATAAGGAAGGGGGCGCGGTTGAATCGACGGTCCGAGATGCGGCCTAGGATCAGGGTCGCGACTCCCGCCGCAAGGGAGAAGAGGGCAAACAGGAGGCCGAGCTCAAACGAATTGCTCGTGAACTTGAACGAGCCCAAGGGCGTCGCGACCGTCAGGAGGCCGTCGACCCCTCCCTGTCCCAAGATTGCGAGGAGGGTCCGCGGATGGACCGCGCGGAGGTCGAGAGAGAAGGAGAACGACGCAGAGGAGTCGATGACGTGGCGCGCGAGGAGCAGGTTCCCCAGGACGACCGCTCCGCCGCACGCAAAGAGGACGCGGTAGCCCGCCATCGCCGCAATGTAGCCGCCGAGGACCGGCGCCACGACGGCCGTCGTTGTGAAGGCCACCGTGAGGCCCGCGAGCCGGCCCGCCCGATTGCCGCGATGGGTCGTCCGCACGAGGAGGGTGTTCATCGGGAGCCAGAAGTTCGGGATGTAGACGCCGAAGCCCAGGCCCGCGACCGCGGTTGCGGCGAGAGGGGGGAGGACGGCGAAAGAGAAGTGGCCAATGATCACGGCGATCATGCCCGCGGTCATGCTCGTCCTCGCTCGGAGGAGCCGTCCGGTGGAGAGG
>DASQXV010000072.1:0-3592 GCA_035639595.1 Thermoplasmata archaeon
CGCGGGCTTGCGGGCGAGCCGCAGGGGGAGGGCCACGTTCTCCTCGACCGTCAGGTCGTCGATCAGGTGGTGGGTCTGGAACACGAACCCGACGTCGTGGAGGCGGACCTTCGCGAGCTCCGATTCCCTCAGGCGGGACACCTCGCGTCCGCGGATCCGGAGGGAGCCCCGGGTCGGGAGGTCGAGGGCTCCGAGGATCGAGAGGAGGGTCGTCTTCCCGCTCCCGTTCGGGCCGGAGATCAGGACCGCGTCCGCGGGCGAGACCTCGAGGGTGATGCCGCGGAGGACATCCGATCGGCCGTCGTACGACTTCCAGAGGTCGCGGGCCGCGAGGACGGGACGGTCCATCGTCCCGCGCACCGCCCTCCTCGGGAAAAACGTTGCCGCCGGGAATCGACGTGCCATCGTTTCCCTCTCCCCGATGTAAACTGAGACGAACGGTTCATAATCCCGTCCCGCTTGGGGGGCGCGAGGTCCGATTGCTGCCGACGCCCCTTGGGTCACGCGCGGCGCGCGTCCTCATGCTCGGCCTGTTGTTCGCCGCTGCCTTGGCGGACTTCAGCGACCTGACTCCCGCCGTCCGCGCGAACCACGAGACTTTGCCCTGGAACCACTTCGGGACCGCCGCCTATGCCGCAGGGTTCGACCGCGCGGAGGCGACCGTCTTCGCGGACCACGCCGGAGGCTTGTACGTCTTCTACACGACGACGCGCACGAGCTCGAGCCTCACGAACCTGAACGTCACGAAATTCGCGACCCGCGGTTTCGCCGACCATCCCGTCCAGAAGTTCGACACCCAGGTCAATCGGGACGGGAATTCGGTCTTCGGAGGCGTCGCGCCGTCCGTGGCCATGGATGCCTCGGGCGCCCTCTACGTCGCGTATTCGGAGATCAAACCCGGACTGGGCTCCGAGGTGTTCGTGAGCAAGTCCGTGGACTACGGGGCCACGTGGCTCCCGGAGGTGCGGGCGAACGGGGACCGCGCCCTCGGGGACGACATCCGCCCTTCCATCGCGGTCGCCCCGAACGGCAACGTCTTCGTCGCCTGGCTCCAGTCGTGGGGCTCCGTGCGGGACGTGACCGCCTCCGTGAGCACGGACGGAGGGAGGAACTTCGGCAACGTGCAGAACATCTCCGGGCCGGCGCCGAGCAGCGTGACCGGCGCGGTCGCGATCACGACGGATTCGAGGAGCCGGGCCTACGCCGTCTTCGACGACATCGACCACTTGAAGGGGAATTTCGTCGTGAATTTCACCTCGTCGGACAACGGGACGGCGTGGTCGCCCACCCGCACCCTTTCAGGCCCGAATGCGAACCTGTTCCTCCCCATCCTTCGGGCGGACGGTCAGGACCGCCTGCACGCGGCCTGGATCGACGCCCTCGGAGGCACGACCTTGGTGTGGTACACGCGCTCCGACGATCAAGGCGCGACCTGGACCGCCCCGGTCACGGTCAGCCAGGACCGCGCGCAGGCCACGGTCGTCGGGGTCCGCACCTCGATCGGGATCTCCGGAGGCACGCTCATGGTCGCGTGGACCGCCTCGCAAGGGGGGACGAGCGGGCTCGCCTACGCGACGAGCCCGGACCGCGGGGACACCTGGAACGCGGAACAATTGTTCATGGTCCCATCCTTCAGCACGGCGAACGCGGTCGTCACGGCGGACGAGAACGGCACCTTCTACGCGGCGCCGTCCCAGGCGACGGGGAGCCCATCGGCCGTCTTCCTCGAATACTGGTTCGGCCCTCCGACCCCGCCGACGGTCACCCTGTTCCCCTCCGGGCTCGGCGAACTCGAGGTCCGTTGGGCCGGTGCGCCCGAGCCCAACGTCGTCGGATATCGGGTCTGGCGGAGCCTGAACGGCCAGGATTACCAGCTCATCGCATCCCCCGGGCCGGACGCGAGGAACACCACGGACCGCGGCCTGACCAACGGCACGTACTGGTACTTCCTGCAGTCCGTCAATGACGAGGGCATCCTCTCCCATCCCTCCGTGGCCGTCCGGGGCACTGCCTCGACCACCGCGGAAGGACAGATCGCGGCCTTGCAGGCGCAGATCGCGGCGTTGCAGGCCCAGCTGGCCAGCCTGAACGACTCGAAGAGCGCGGAGGCCGCCGCCCTCCAGGCCCAGATCGAGGAGCTGCAGTCGAAGCTGAGCACGTTTCAAGGGCGCGGCTCGAGCGCATGGGCCCCGGACGTGAACACGGTCCTGTCCATCGCGGTCATCGTCTTGCTCGCCGTCGTCCTGGTCAAGCAGTTCCGCAGGCCGAAATCGGCGCCGAGCGGATCGTCGCCGCCCGAGCCTCCCGAGGAGGAGCCGGAGCCTCCGTCGGAACCCGAGCTCGAGGGACTCGAGGAATTCGAGGAATTCGAGGAGTTCCCGGAATTCGAGGAGTTCCCCGAGTTCGATGACGGACCCCCGATCGCGGAGCCGACGGTCCCGGAGTTCGAGGAGGACCTGTAGCCGCGGCGGACCTCGCGCGAATGCCTCCAACCGGCGAATGGCGGTTCGCCGCACGGTCCCTCCATCGGACCTCGGGCCCGTCCGGCCTCGCCTCGCAGGCCCCACGGGAAGGTACTTAGCCCGCCGACGTCGTGCGGCGCCGCATGCCCACCGCCCAGCCCAAATCGAAGTCCGTCTCGACGCCCCTGACCGGACCGCGGTACCTGTTCCCTCCGGACGCCGACACCCTCGGGCGGGAGGCCCAGGCGGGCCTCGAAGGATGCCGCGACCGGCTCGGGCAGCTCCTCACGATCATTGGCCCGCGGACCGTGGACGACCTCCTCGTCCCCTACGACCGCCTCCTCATGGACCTGTCGGACCTCCTCGGCCAGACGAAGTTCCTGTTCGACGTCCATCCGGACCCGGCCGTCCGCGCGACGGCGGACAAGTGGTACCAGGAGGCGGAGCGCTTCGCGACGGACCTCGCGCTGAACCGCCCCTTGTTCGACGCCTTCGTCGCGCTCGACGTGTCGAAGGAGGACGCCGAGACGCGGTACGCGGTCCACAAGATCCTGCGGGACTTCCGCCTCGCGGGCGTGGACCGGGACGATGCGACCCGCGCGCGCATCAAGGAGCTGCGGGACGAGATCGTCGCCATCGGCCAGGAGTTCGATCGGACGATCCGCGAGGACGTCCGCTCCGTCCGTTTCGACCCGACGGACCTCGACGGCCTCCCGGAGGATTACGTCCAGGCGCATCCCCCGGATGCCGAAGGCAAGGTCGTGATCACGACGCAGTACCCGGACGCGATTCCCGTCTTCCGGTACGCGAGGAACTCGGAGGTCCGCCGGCGGCTCCAGCGGGAATACCTGGACCGAGGCTACCCGGCGAACGAGGCCACGCTCACCCGGCTCATCGCCGCGAGGGATGCCCTCGCGCGCCTCCTCGGCTACGCGAGCTTCGCGGATTACATCGTCCAGGACAAGATGGTCGGGTCCGCCCGCGCGGTCGAGGACTTCCTGAAGAAGGTGCGCGCGGCGTCGGAGGAGCGGGCGAAGGAGGACGCGGCGCGGCTGCTCGCGCGGAAGCTCCGGGACTTCCCGGACGCGAAGGCCCTCGACGCGTGGGACGTAGGCTACTACTCCGAGGTC
>DASQXV010000073.1:0-12836 GCA_035639595.1 Thermoplasmata archaeon
GGGAAGCGGACACGCAACCTTGGACGGATCACAATTCCCCGCCGCGAAGACGATCGTCATGTCGGGGTGAGCCCAGACGAACCCATCGATCATCCGCGCTTGGACGTCGTAGACGTTCGTGTCCGTGCCCCAGCTGTCCGAATGGATCCTGACGGGAGCGGTCGGATCGTTGTACACGAGCCCCGGCGGACCGAACAGGTTGGCGTAGTCCTCCGGTAGGTAGGCCAACTGCTCTCCTCCCGCGGGACAGGTCGACGCGCCCTGAAGCCCACCGATATCCTGGAAGTAGATCTTTCCTCCCGAGGCCAAGCCGTCGTTCGGCGAGGTGCCGATCCCGCTGTCGTTCCCCGCGAGGGTCGACGCGACGCCGGTCCCGTGGCCGTAGGGACAGTCCTTGATCGACCAGGGATCCCAGGTCCCACCGCCGCCGGGCCACGTGAGCTGCCCCGTGAGGACGCCCATGTTCACGTAGCGGACGACCTTCCGGCGCGCCGCATCCGTCGCATTGAAGAGGTCCCCAAGGACGAGGGTCGAGGAGGACTGCTTGAACGGAAATCCGTCGTAGTCGAGTCCCGTGTCCGCCATCCCGATGATCTGACCCGTGGCGTCGAGACCCGCCGCCCAATATCGCGTGGCGCCCGTCGTGTTCGTCTGGAGGACCCAATCCGTCTCCGCGTTCCAGGGATGGACCTGAGGGGCGGCATCAATGAACTCGACGGAAGGCAGGAGGGCGAGCGCGGGGACGAGCCCCGCCGGGATCCTCGCGCGGACCCAGCGGAAGTCCTCGGAGCCGAACGCGCCGTGGACTCCCGGACCGTCCCCGGCGGCCGCAGGGATTCCGCGGTGGCCCAGCCACGCCTCCACCCACTCCGGAGGGTCGCCCGGGAAGACGACGATGCGCACGTCGAGGAGCCCCTCGGACGGAAGGCCGGGCCGGACCTTCCACTCGGGGACGTAGGGCCCCGTCCAATCGACGGAGGGCAAGGAGAGGTCTCGGATCGTTGACGGCAGAGCCCGGACGAGCAAGGCGTCCTCGGGAAGATATCGGAGGGGGGAGATCCCGCGCGCCCGGAGGTCCTGCACCCATGACGACTTGATCGGCGCATGGAAGTGCACGATCCCCGTCGTCATGCCGCGGGCGTCCACGGGCCACCGGAGGCCCGGTGCGAGGGAGAGGGCTCGGAGATCGACCGGCCCACCGGCGAGCTCGAGGAAGGAAGGTCGCGGGATGCCCTGGGCGTACCGCCCCCGCTCCTCCAGGAGGGCGATGCCTCGCTCCGTCCCGATGGCCACGGAGAAGGCCCCATAGTCCTCGAGGAGACGCGCGCCGACCGCGACAAGATCTTGCCTCGAGGCGTCCGTTCGGAACGTGATCGTCCCCAGGTCGGGCGCATCGACCGCGCCGTGAGGCGGATTCGCGGCGGGCGCGGAGGCGAGGAACAGGAGCACGATCGCGACCGTCATCCAAACCCGGACGAATCGGCGGACCGTGAGGCACTGCCTCCTTCCCGATCCGCGACCCTCGTTCGCGGCGGGGAGGGCCGGATGCCGGCTGCCGCACATTAGGCTTTTGGCCCAAATCCCACGGGCCCGCAAACGATGTCGCGACCCTACTCTGCGATGATCCGCATCGTCTGCAGGATCCCGTTTTGGAACATGAGGGTGAAGTAATTCGCCGAGTGGTTCGTCCCGCGCATCTTCACGCACCGGATCCGACGCTGGATGTTCGCGTCATCGACCCGTTCCATCTTCGTGTGGATGATCCCGTCGCACAGGTACTCTTCCCCGTGCTTTCCGAAGTCCTGGCTCCCGGGTTTCATCTCGCTGATCAGGATCGTCGTCGCCTCGAGGTCGCGAATCCACTCGCACAGCTGGAAGAGGTCCTCCCGCGGGTTCTCGAACTTCGCCATGACCTCGAGGACCGGCAACGAGTCCACGACGAGGAGTTCGTAGTTCAGCGATCGTTTCAGGTTCATCGCGTACATCTTGAAGATCTCGATCCACGTCCGGTCCGCCATGCCGTCCAGGTTGCGGCGGATCATCGCGAGGTCCACGACGCTCACGCGGCTTTCGACGTCCCCCGGGCTTAGGCTCATCCCCTCGAGGTGTCGTGTCAGGTTGTCCCGGCCCTGCTCGAGCGAGACGTAGGTCCCGGCCCGCTGCTCGCGGAGCGCGTTCTGGTAGAGCAGGTTGAAGGCGATCGTCGACTTCATCGTCCCGGGTTCCCCCGCGAGGAGGACGATGGAGCCCGCTGGGATCCCGCCGTCGAGCTTCTCGTCGAATCCGTGGATGAACGTGCGGACCCGGTCGCTCTTTCCCATGGGATGGATTCCATCGGGCGGAGCGGGGATAACGGTTCCGAGGCGGTTATCACCCGAGGATAGCGTCGCGCCAAGGAGGAAGGTTGAAAAAAAGAAAAGGGGGAGTAATCGCGAGTTGGCGCCCGAGGGGGCGCCTGGAATAAGATGATTTTTGAACTGGGTCTGTAAGCGATGTTTCGATTGGAAACCTTTATTTGTTATCGGATTTGTTACCAGGTTGGGCGGGTGGGGAATCGTTGTTCGTCCCGGAGCGGAACCTGAAGGACCTCGTCATCTCCTACCTTCGGGCGCAGGAGCGGTCGATCTCGTCCCTGACGAAACAACTCAAGCAGGACGGGTACAGCTTCCACCGGTTGTTCGTCACCGGCTACCTGAAAGCCCTCGCGGATGTCGGCATGCTCCGGGAGAAGGACATTCCGCCGTCGAAGGTGTACACGACGTCCGCCCACCGAGATCCGAACCTGTACGAGCTCCTCGGGGCCCGATGCCGAGAGGCCGTCAAGGAGGAGTCGGACCAGGCGCGGCTCGCCGTCGCGGTGCTCCAGCGGCTGTTCCGTCGCCCCATCTTCCTCCGGGAGCTGCGGGAATGCGGGTTCGGGAGCGCCATCGATGTGCCCGTCGCCTCTCGGGAGGAACGGGAGGAGGCTCGGCGCGGCCTCGTGAAGCTCGGCCTCCAGCTCCCGACGAACGAGCCCGCGTATGCCGTGCAGGATCGGCGGAGCGAGGCCCGCGACGACATCCTGTGCGACTTGATCGTGGATCGGTTCGGGATGGGCGGGCTCGTGCTGGAGACGAAGCAGACGAGGCTCACGGAGCGATGAGGGGCGAGCTAGGCCATCGGGTTGGATGCTCAGCCCGACGCCGGGTGACCCGGATGCTTCCTCGGTCCCGCACCCCCGCGAGCGTTGGTAGTCCGCGGTGAGGCTGCTCACTTCCGTGCCTGACCCGTTCCCCACGATCGGGACGGGGAACGCCGCTCTCCAGCTGCATTCCCTGTCGCCTCCAGCCCCGCGGGACAGAACCTCAACGTCGGCATCCGGACCAGCGCCAAGCTGGGAGCACCGCTCCCGACTGTCACCGCCCCATGAGGACGATTTGGGTCTACAAGAGGACGCCCAGCCCTCCGGTCAAGCCTAGCGCCCGTTCTCAAGTTAGCAATCCTATTTAATCCTTCGGAGCCGCCTCGCGGTCCATCCAAATCGTTATCTGATGTTCGTCCAATGCTCACGGCGGGAGAGGGCATGAGAGGGGGTTCCTTCCTTGCGATGGCGCTCGTCGTCGCATCCGTTTTCGCGGGAGTGAATTCGGTTTCGTGGAACCTCGCGGACCGGGACGCAATCACGATGGAGGTGCGTGCGGCCGGACCCGCATCCCCGGTCCCGCAGGCGGGCTGGACCGTCCTCGACGTCTGGTGGGATTTCGGGTCGAACGACATCTTCTTCGACTGGTCCGCGGACTACGGCGAAACCTGGCATACGGACACCCGGATCAACGACGTCGCAGGGTCCGCCTCCGATAGCGGATGGCAGTTGCCCCTTCCCGCCGTGGCCGTCGATCCGTCGAACGGGGCGATCTACGTCGCCTGGGCGGATCAGCGGAACGGGAACTTCGACATCTACTTCTCCGCCTCGACGGATGGCGGCGCGTCCTGGTCCCCGAACACCCGGATCAACGATGACACGGGCAGCGCGATCCAGTGGATGGTCGACCTCGCCGTGGACCGCCACGGGACCGTCCACGCGGCTTGGGAGGACAAGCGGAACGGGAATCTGAACATCTTCTACTCGAACTCCACGGACGGAGGCGCGACCTGGTCCCCGAACGTCCGCATCAGCTCCGAGGACACGCCGGGTTCGTACAACCGGCCCGGAGACTACTTCGCCATCGAGGCGGGTCCCGATGATCAACCGTACGTCGTATGGACGGACGGCCGCGGGCCTCCCGGGTCCGACTTCAACATCACCTTCGCGCGGGGCCCGGACTTCGCGAACGTCAAGGTCACCGACGGCTCCTCTCCCTACCCATGGCAGGTCGAGCCGACGATGGTCATCAACGGATCGGGCACGATCTTCGTGGGATGGAAGGAGACGGACGGGCCGGAGGCGGCGGGCCTTCGCGTGGGCGCCTCCTATTCCCTCGATCGGGGGGCGACCTGGGCGCCGAACATCCTGATGAATCAATCCCATCCCGCAGGCGGATGTTCCAACTCGGATCCTTGGATGGCCCTCGCGCCGAACGATGTCGTGCAGTATGCCTACCTCGAGTACGGCTGCCGAGACGGATCGAGCGGGCTCAGCGTCGCGAACACGACGGACGGCGCCTGGGGGACCGTGCATTACGCCCGGGGCGGCGGCGGGCTCACGGACAAAGACTCGATCATCGTCGCGCCGACCGGCCGGATCTACGCGGCTTGGGACGAAGGGAACGTGATGGACGTGACGTGGTCCGATGACGGAGGGGCCACATGGGCGTCCTTCATCGACCCCGACGACGCACCCGGGGGCGTCCTGGGAGCCGTCATCCAAATCGGCGGACCCGTCGCCACGATCACGGTGACGACGGATCCGGCCCATCTCCCCGTGACCGTGGATGGCGCCACGACGACGGGTCCTGCGGTCTTCGGGTGGATCGTCGGGTCCGCCCACGAGATCGGCGTCCCGTCCCTCGCGCCCGGCGAGACCGGGACCCGGTTCCTCTGGACCAACTGGAGCGACGGAGGCGCGATCGTCCATACGATCACCGCGGATGCGGATCGGACGATCACGGCGTACTTCCAAAAGCAGGACGAGGTGAAGGTCGACACGTCGCCGAAGGGACTCGAGGTCCTCGTCGACGGCGTCCCCACGACCGCGGCCACGTCGTTCTGGTGGAACGAGGGCTCCACCCACTCGGTCGAGGCGACCTCGCCCCAGCCCGTCTCGGACGTGAAACGCTACGTCTGGTCGTCCTGGAGCGACGGTGGCGCCCGGACGCACTCCTTCTCCGTCAGCGACCCCGTCACCCTCACCGCGACGTTCGGCGACGAGGAGGCGATGCGCGTCTCGACGTCTCCGGACGGGCGCACCTTCTCCGTCAACGGGGCCTCCTACTCCGCCGCGACCTCGTTCTGGTTCGCTCCCGGTAGCCAGGTCATCCTTTCCGTCCCGACGACGCAGTCGGCGCCCGGGACCCGCTACCAGTTCCAGGGGTGGAGCGACGGAGGGGACGCGACCCACGTGGTCGCGTTCAGCGGGGCGATGTCCGTGGAGGCGCGGTTCTCCGTGCAATACTACCTGAACGTGTCTTCGCCCGTCCCGGGTGCGACCGGGAGCGGCTGGTATCCTGCCGGTTCGACCGTCGTCGCCACAGCGCCATCCGCGATGTACGCGACGGGGCCGGGCCAACGACTCGCGTTCCTCCGGTGGGCAGAGGACGCGTCGGGCAGCGGGTTGACGTCCGATCCGATCTTGATGGACGGTCCCAAGGAGGCCGTGGCGGAATACAGGACGGAATATGAGCTGATCGTCTCGAGCTCGTACGGGAACGTGACGGGCGGGGGCTGGTATCCGGCGGAGGCGACGGCCTCCGCGACCTTGTCCTCGACGGAAGTCTCCCAGGGTACGGGCGTCCGCGAGGCGTTCGTCGGCTGGACCGGGGATGCGACCGGCTCGGGGGCGACCTCGAGTCCGATCCTCATGGACAAGCCGAAGAGCGTGGCGGCCTCCTGGCAGACGCAGTATCTCCTCCAGGTCGAGTCCGAGGTGGGGACCGTCGGAGGGAGCGGCTGGTATCCCGCGGGGCAGATCGTCGAACTCCGGGCGCCGATCGAGATGACGGCTTCCGGGACGACGTACCGGTTCGCGGGATGGACGGGCGGAGCCTCGGGCTCCGATCCGACCTTGAGGGTCACGCTGACCGGCCCTGTGACGGTCCGGGCCACGTGGCAGCCGGCGGGCGCCCTCGATGTGCTTGGGTCCCCGGAGGTGTCCATCGGGATTCTAGTGCTCGTCGGGGCGCTCGCCGTCGGACTCCTCGTCTGGCGGCAGAGTCGGCGGCGAGGGTGACACGGGCTTCCCGGAAGCCTCGCGCCTCGCCTCCTTCGCCTTTGTGTACCTTCCGTAGGTCGAGAGGATCAACAGGCCGCCGACGAAGAACGTGCCTGCGGAGCAGACGAACCGCCACGGTTCGAGGTCGCCGACGAGCGGCCCGCTCACCAGGGTTGCGGTGAAGTAGAAGTTGATCGACGTCAGGATGATGAAGAGCCCGACCGCCATCGGCGCCCAGACGCCGAGGACCTCCCGGGCCCGGTCGATGTTCATCGGCTCATCAGTCGGATGATCGCTTCCGCGGGCTCGCCGCCGGCGTCCTCGAGGGCCTTGCGGGCCTCTTCCTCGGAGACCCCTGCCTTCTCCGCGACGAGTTTCACGTCCTCCTCGGGGATCGTCACCCCTTTTGACCCCTCTGCGGGCTTCGCGTCGGCTCGGTCCCGCACGATCGGTTCCCCGACGACGGTCCAGATTTTCTGCCCCTGCGCGGTCATCGCGGTGACGTTCGGGTCCCGGATGACGTACTCCTTCGTGGCCGTGCGGATGATGACCTCCTCGACGTCGTCCATTTGTTCTTGTTCGATGCCGAGGCGTTTCATCGCCTGCCGCATCTGCCTCGGGTTCGCGCGTCCGCCGGGGATCATCGCATCACATCAGGAATGGATGGTCGGGAATCGGATAAAGGTTCTGCGCGTCTCCGGCTCCCGTCATACGTTTAAATAGCTCGCACCTCTTCGAAACGCCCGTGCGGGTCGCGGTCGTGTTCAAGGATCGGTGTCAGCCGAAGCGCTGTCATCTCGAATGCATCGCCTTCTGCCCGCCGCAACGGACCGGGACGGAGGTCATCTGGATCGATCCCGAGACGACGAAGGCCGCGATTAGCGAGGAGACTTGCATCTCCTGCGGGATCTGCGTCAAAAAGTGTCCGTTTGACGCCATCCGAATCATCGGTCTACCTGAGGCGCTCAAGGAAGACCTCGTCCACCAGTACGGAAAGAACGCCTTCCGCCTCTTCCGGCTCCCGGTCCCAAAGAAAGGGGAGGTCATCGGCCTCCTCGGGCCGAACGGCATCGGCAAGACGACGTGCGTCAACATCCTGAGTGGAGAGACCGCGCCGAACCTCGGCCATTACCGTCGGAAGAAGCCCCACTGGGACGACGTCCTCGAGTACTTCGCGGGCACGGAAGCCCACGGTTACCTGGAGAAGATCGCGAACAAGGAGCTGACCACCGCGATCAAGCCGCAGTACGTCGACAAGCTGAGCAAGGTGTACACGGGCAAGGTCCGCGACCTCCTCCGGAAGACGGACCGTCAGGGACGGTTGGACGAACTCTCCGCCTCCCTGGAACTGGATTCGTTCCTGGATCGGGACATCTCCCAGCTGTCCGGAGGGGAGCTGCAGCGTCTCGCGATCGCCGCGACGATGCTCAAGGACGCCGACGTGTACTTCTTCGACGAGCCCTCCTCGTACCTGGACATCTACCAACGACTGCAGGTGGCGAAGGTCATCCAGTCGTTGTCGAGGGAGAAGTATGTCGTCGTCGTCGAGCACGACCTCGCGGTCCTCGACTTCCTCGCGGAGACCGTATTCCTGATGTACGGGGAGGAGGGCGCGTATGGGATCATCGCTCAGCCGCGGCCCGTCCGGACCGCGATCAACGTCTACCTCGGCGGTTACCTCAAGGAGGAGAACATCCGGTTCCGGGAGCGGGACATTCGCTTCGACGTGAGGCCGCCGCGGGTCGAATGGCAGGCCGAGACCCTCCTCGAGTTCCACGAGCTCACGAAACGGTACGAGGGGTTCGAACTCGTCGTGCATCCCGGACGCCTGCGGAAGGGAGAGGTCGTCGGAGTCGTGGGCCCGAATGCGACGGGCAAGACGACGTTTGTCAAGATGATCGCAGGGCAGGAGACCCCGAACACGGGGACCGTGGTCGGGAAGTGGAATGTGTCCTACAAACCGCAGTACCTGGAGGGCGCCTACGAGGGCACGGTCGGCGATCTCCTCCGCACCACGGTCGGCCCGAAGGCGGATTCCGGGTACTTCGAGACCGAGATCCTCCAGCCCCTCAAGGTGAAAGGGATGATGGAGCGGGACGTATCGACGCTCTCCGGAGGCGAGCTGCAGCGGGTCGCGATCGCCCTCTGCGTCGGCCGCGATGCGGACATCTACCTTCTCGATGAACCGTCCGCCTACCTCGATTCGAACCAGCGCATGGAGGCCGCCCGGACGATCCGCCGGGTCATGGAGAAGGAGGCCCGGACCGGCCTGATCGTCGACCACGACGTGTACTTCCTCGACATGGTGTCGGACAGCCTCATGGTTTTCTCCGGCGAGCCGGGACGAAAAGGGGTGGGCGAGGGACCGTTCCCGATGCGGGACGGGATGAACCGATTCCTCCGGATGGTGGGCATCACCTTCCGTCGGGATGCGGACACGAACCGACCCCGGATCAACAAGCTCGATTCCCGCTTGGATCGCGAGCAGAAGACGGCGGGCGAGTACTACTACGCGATCGAAGACACGATCCAGGCCTCCTGAGGTCCGACTACGAGGAGGGCGTCAGGAGTCGACCGTGCCCGTCTGCCACAGGCTCCCCATCCTCGACGACGGCCTCCCCTCGCAGGTACACCGCCCTCGGGAAGCAGCCTTCCATCCCTTCGAAGGGCGTCCATCCGCATTTGTACCGCAGGCGCTTCGCACGGATCGTCTCGACGCTCCGCGGGTCCACCACGACGAGGTCGGCGTCCCGACCCACCTCGATGGCCCCCTTCGCGATCCCGAGGATTTCCGCGGGTCGCGAGGCCATCGTGGCGACGACCCGGCCGAGGTCGAGATCTCCCGCGCGCGACCGCCGCATGAGGAGGGAGAAGGAGGTCGCGACCCCCGGGACGCCCCCGGGAGCTTCATCGAACGGCGCGTCTTTCTCTTCCAGGGTGTGGGGCGCATGGTCGCTCGCGACCGTGTCGATCCGGCCGCGGCGGAAGGCGTCCCACAGGGCCTCTCGGTCCCGCGGCGATCGGAGCGGAGGGAACACTTTGCCGAGGGTCCCGAGGGGCCGCGAGGTGTCCAGAAACAGGTGATGGGGCAGCACCTCGCACGTGGCCCCTGGGGGGACCGCGTCGAGGCCCTCCCGCGACGTCACGTGGGCCACGTGGATCTTCGCCTCTCGGCGAATCCGGCCGAGGATGGCCAGGGCGTTCGTCTCGGCTTCGATGGGGCGGGCCCTCGCGAGATCGTCGAGGCTCGTGACCCTGCCCGTCCCAAATTTCGCGGGGTCCTCCGCATGGACGACGACGAGTTTCCGATGCGCGCTCGCTTCCCGGAGGACCGCCTCGAGTTCGGCGACGCCGATTTGGAGGTCACCGGTCGAGGGCGCCATGTAGGCTTTGAACGCCGCGGCGTGGAGGAGCCCCGCGACGGCTTCGCCCGATCTTGGGGCGGCGTAGAGGGCGTAATCCACGGCCCCGCGGCCGCGAAGGGCGGAGATTTTCGCATCGAGGGTCTCCGCGGCGGTGACGGGCGGGACCGTGTTCGGCATCTCCGCGATCGTCGTGACGCCACCGATGGCCGCGGACGTCGTCCCGCTGGCGAAGTCCTCCTTGTGGGTGAGGCCCGGCTCGCGCATGTGGACGTGCAGGTCCACGGCGCCTGGGAGGATCAGGGAGTCCCCGTGGTCGATGCTCTCGTCGCCGCGAAGGCTCTTCCGGATTGCCGCGATCTTGCCGTCCTCGTCGATCCCGAGGCTCAACGGTTCGAGCCGTCCGCGGTACCAAACGCGGCCGCTAATGATCCGCATGCGCCGCCTCCAAGCTCCGGCGCACGACGGGACCGCGCGGCTGCACTTCGGCGAACACCTCCGCCTGGAACGTGTACACCCGCGTCTCCGGATCGAGCCATGCGTCGGCGAGGAGTCCGGCCTTCATGCAGGCCTGCGACAGGAAATCCGCGGCGTCGAGGCCCTCCTCAACGGCGACCTGCGGGAGGAGGAGCCCGCGGTAGGCCCCCTGGGCCACGTTGAGCCCATCCACGCCGATCGTGACATGGTTCGGCAGCTCCTTCGGCTTCTTGACCTCGATCAGCCGCGGGGGCGTGAGGATGCTGACCTCGACCGTGACCTGGTCGAGCTCCTCGCCCCGCATCGGAGGGAACCGCGGGTCTTCCGTCGCCGCGGCCTCCGCTGCCTTCTCGATGGACTTGACGAGGGCGAAGAACGGCTGCGGGTATCCGATGCAGCCGCGAAGCTCGCCGCCCGGATACGTGTTCAGGGTGACGAACGCGCCGCTCTTCTCCTCGAAGGATTTCGGGACATCGAAGAGGCGCTTCGTGTTCCCGAGGAGCCGGCTGTCGATCGTCTCGCGCGCAATCCGGACGGCGAGTTCCCCCTCGCGGTCGGCGTAGCGCATCCGATTCTGCAAGGGATGGGCGCGCCTTAACATTGTCGGCGATGGGCTTCGGCCCATGGGACGCAAAGCATTATCGGCCCTCGCCTCTATCAACGGCGTCGAATGCGCGCGCGGGTCCCCGTGGTCGAGATCATGACCCCGACGCCCATCACGACGACGGGCGATGCGACCGTCGCCGCGGCGGCGAAGGTCATGCGCGAGAAGGATATCGGGAGCTTGGTCGTCCTCGATGCGGACCGACCGACGGGCATCGTGACGGAGCGGGACATCGTCACGAAGGTCGCCGCCGCGGACCAGAAGCCGAGCGTCGTCCGGGTGAAGGACATCATGACGTCGCCGCTCGTCGCGGTCCATCCCCACGAGGAGGTCGTCGAGGCCGCGAAGCTGATGTCCCAGCGCAAGATCCGTCGGCTCCCAGTCGTCCAAGATGGAAAGCTCGTGGGCATGGTCACGGAGAACGACATCCTTCGGATCTGGCCGACCCTCATCGAGGTCACGCGAGAATACGCCCGGGCGGGGCTCGAGACGCAGTTTTCCAAGGGGATCGAGGGCCATTGCGAGGCGTGCGGCGTCTACTCGACGAACCTCATGTGGGACCGCAATTTGCTCGCGTGTCCCGAGTGCCGCGGCGGGTGACGGTTCCTCGGAGGAGACGGCCAGATAACTACCGCGGGTTCTTCCCCGGCACTACAGTCAACATCCGCGGGGGAGACGCCCGATTGTGAAAATCTGGACTCGGGATGACTGAGAAATGGCTTCACACGGCATCCCCATCGCTCATCACCTAAACTCCTACAGAACAACCACCGCGGAACCTTTATAGGCGTACCCCAGGTTCGTGGCGTTTCGTGCCCCGTTCGGTCCGGGTTTCCCAGCAGGAACTCGACTCGATTCGGAAGCTCTACGAGAGCGTCATGTCCTATGCGTGCCACGGCCTGTTCTTCCGCGAGGGCATGGTCCTCGCGGAGGACGTGACTCGGAACCTGCCCCTGGGGGAGGACCCGCTCCAGGCGGGCCGGAAGGTCATCTTGGACCGCGGGTGGGCCGAGGACGTGCTGTTCACGGATTCTGGCGCTCGCGTCCGCGGGTCCATCGAGGCGATGCCCGGCTCGGAGATGGAGACGTGTCACCGGCTCCGCGGGATCCTCTCCAAGCTCCTCGAGGCGAAGATGAAACACCGCGTCCGTCTTGCGGAAGTCGAGTGCGTGAGCACGGGCGCCCGCGAGTGCGTCTTCGAACGGGAGGCCGGTGCGTGACGTCCCTCCAAGACATGGTCCGCGCGCTGCGGGTGGCCACCAAAGCGGAGGCCGTCGCCCTCATCAACCGGGACGGGAGCGTCTTGGCGGCGGATCTGCCTCAGGGCATTTCCCAGGAGACGTTCTCAATCATGTGCGCGGCGATCCTTGGCGCAGGGATGACGGCCGCCACCGAGCTCCATCACGCTCCGCCGTATCGGGCCCTCCTGGAGTCGAAGGATGTGACCCTCCTGATCTCGGAGGTGGGACGCCGCGCCATGCTCGTCGTCGCGACCGCGCCCGAACGTCCGGTGTCCGAGGTCCTCACGGCCGTCGAGCGGTTCACGATGGCGGCGACCAAGGACCAGGGCTGAGGCGTCCGAGAAGCTTATGGCGGCCTCGACCCTTCGCGCGGCGGGCCCGTGGTCTAGTGGTCAGGACGCGACTCTTACAAAGTCGAGATCGTCGGTTCGATCCCGACCGGGCCCATCGCCTGCGGGAGGTAATATCGATTCGCCTCCAGCTGACACCCCCTCCTATGGGTAGCGGGTGTTTCTACGCTACGTGAGGTGGCTTGTCTCCCAGGCGAGTCGAACCTTCTTGATGTGGGGTCGACCGACGACGATCATCCAGACAATCCACAGCCCCATCCAGATAGACGCCGCGAAGAGCAACCACGTCTTCGCGTCAAGGAGGGCGAGGAGGTGCATGGAGTCGGCAGTTACGATCAAGGCCGCGAGGATCCCGAAGAACGATCCGATGAAGCCGTACCAGGCGGTTCTCACCCACCTGTAATGGGCTGGGTGTTCGGATGCCAAGTGCGCCCGCATGAGCCGCATCGGCTCGGG
>DASQXV010000074.1:0-19388 GCA_035639595.1 Thermoplasmata archaeon
CGATCGCCCCGGGCGCGGACGGAGGGCATTCCTCGAATCGGCCCGAAGGACGTCGGGCCACCCGGCCGATCCGCGCGGGCGCATGCAGCGGACCCACGCGCACGATCGTGCGGCAGAAATGAGCCGCCGCGAGGGAGAGGACCGGCTCGATGCCCTTCCCGTATTTCGACGCGAGGCGCGCGCCGTATCCGAGGAGGATGCGCACGGCGATCTCATTTCCCTGATCGCACCGCAAAGGCCGTGCGCCATACCGCCGCTCGCACGCCTTGGGATAGGTCCCGCCCAAGACCGCGGTATCCGTCGCGGTGATCCCGAGGCCGGCCCCCGGCCTCGCGGCCCCCAGGGCGGCCTCCAGGAACGGGGTCGGAGGTCCGAACGGATCGACGTCGACGAAGTCGGCCTCGATCGAGCCGAGGAGCTTTGGAAGCGGCTCGGAAACGACGTGGGCTGCCACCCCGTTTCGGCGGACGTTCATCCGGGCCAGGTCCGTCGCCTCGTGGGACCAGTCGTTGAGCACGAGTCCCGTCGCGCCGGCCTCGAGGGCCATCCGGATCCCCCACGCCCCCGTCGCGGTGAGCCCGTCGAGGACGGAGGCCAAGGGATGGGGCCACGCCTTCAGGACGAGAGCGCTGAGATCCCGATTGAGCGCCATCGTCGGGTTGTAGAAGGGCCAGGGACCCTTGGCGCCGGGCCCCTTGTTTCGCGGGACATCCGGCACGAGGAGCGTCGCGGCACCCTCTTCGACCTCGGCCAACGGAAACGAGAAATCCACGGGGTCCGGGATGGGAGGCCGGTCCAAAAGGCTTCGGCCTCAGAGGACCTCGCCCTTCATCAATTTCACGATCTTGTAAGGGAGGAGGTTCCGGTTCACCATCGTGACCTCGAGGATCCGCACGTCGTCCCGCCGCCGGATGTCCTGGAGGAGGGGATTCCGGGACTTCTTGTGGAGCGTGAGCAGGAGCGGCTTGTCCGCATCGAGGGCGTCCTTCACGGTCTGGACGAAGTTCGGGGACTCGACCTCCATCTTGCCGACCTCGTCGATCACGATGACGTCCGCGTTCGCGGTCGCGGACCGGAGCGCGTTGACGCCGACCTCCTCGAGGGCGCTGATATCGACCCCGAACCGGCCGACCATCGTCTTCGACGCGATCTCGCGGGACGCGAAGACGCGCTTCTCGCGCGTCGCCCAGTCCATGACGTAGAACCCTTCGCGCCGATTCCGCTTGACGATCGGCTCCGTGATCATGCCGCCGACCTTCAGGCCGTCGGCCTCGAGCATCTCGATGACTTTGAGGAGGCAGTAGGTCTTGCCGGCGCCGGGGAGGCCCGTGATCCCGATTTTGAGTGCCTCTCCCATGCCACTCACGCGGCGCTCCAGAAATACGCGCCGCTCTATAAGAAGACTTTTCGTATTCGCTCACGAGGGGACCCCGAATCTGGCCTATCGGCCCGTTGAGCGTCCCTTCGAGGGGCCGCATGGTCACGTCGGCTGCGGACGCGACGGCGGAGGCGCGGGAACCGGGCTTCCGGTCGGGACGTGCTCCTCCTTGCGGCGGACCTTGCGGACCATGAGCGTGGGCGTCTCCGTTCGCCGCGCGATCTGATCCTGCATCGGGCCGAAGGCGAACTGGGTGAGCCGCCATTCGGACGAGGCGCCGAGGGCGACCAGGTCGTACGCCTTGGCCTCCTCCACGACGGCGTCGGCGATGTTCCGGACCTTCACGAACTTCTCCTCGACGGGCACGCCGTGGGTGCGGCAGAGCTCCGTGAGCCTCGCGCTGTACGCCTTTTCCTTTTCGAGCTCGCGGTCCGTCTGGACGGCGCTCAGGATCGTGATTGTCGCGCGGTGCTTCTTCGCGAGGAGAATCGCGTACCCCGTCGCGTACGACACATGCCATTCCGGCGCGTTCATCACGAGGATCCGTTCGAGCCGAGGCTTCAGGCCCGCGGACTTGAACACGATGACGTCGCAGGGGGCCTCCTGCACGAACCGATCGACGTTCGACCCGAGGATCCGGCCCTTCCGCCAGGCGCCCCTCCACCCCAGGAGCAGGAGATCTGTGTCGCCCTCCTGGATGTTCTCGAGGATTGCGTCGAACACCTTGTGGCTCACCTCGACCCGGGCGGTCGCATAGGCGCCCTGATCCTCCGCGCGCCGCCGCAGCTTCCCGAGCTGCCACCGGACCTCCCCCACGTACTGACGATCGATTGCGTCGATTGGCAGCGCGGGCGGGACCTCGATCACGTGGAGGAGGTCCAGCTCGGCATCCTCGACCTGCGCGACGAGAGCCGCGAAGTCAACGAGCTCCGTCCGATCGAAGTCCTCGATGGGGAGGAGGATCCGGTACCGCGGACGACGGACGGGGAGGATCGATTCGACGACCCGCGTCACGCCGATGACGACTTCCTTGTTCTGCTGGAGGTAGTAGACGGTCAGCCCGACACCGATCCAGCCAAGGGCGATGAACCACGCATGGGGCTCGATCGCCCACAGGCTGACGGCGATGATGAATTTCGACGCGATCCCGACCATCGGGACGAATGGGAAGAGGGGCATGCGGTAGTACCGCTTCACCTCAGGCATCGCCCTCCGGAGGACAATCGCGGCCCAATTCACCTGCAGGAAGAGGAGGAGGAACATGATGTCCGCGCTCGCGGTGATCGTGTCGAGGTCCAGCGTGAGGGTCATGAAGACGATGATCAGGCCGCTCACCGCGATGGCCACGTGGGGGGTCCGATTCTTCGGATGGAGGCGCCCGAACGACTTCGGCAGCGTCCCGTCCCGCCCCATCGCGAACGACACGCGGCTGGAGGAGAAGATCATCGAATTGATCGCGGCAAGGGCGCCGAGGACTAGCCCGACGGTGATGACGTACAGCCCGATGCCGAAAGGCATGACCTGCGCGGCAATCTCGGCGATCACGTTGTGGTTCCCCACAACCCTCCCCTCATCGAGGTGGACGAGGAGGCATCCGGAGCTCGGCAGGGTCCGGCAATCCCCTCCCGCGCCAATCGCGGCCACCGCGACGAGGACGAAGATCAAGGCGCTGAGTCCAACGACGATGAAATTGGCCCGCGGGATGTTCTTCTCCGGGTTCCTCGTCTCCTCCCCCGTCTGCGCGATGATCTCGTACCCTTCGAAAACGATGAACGTGAAGCCCATCGCCCCGACGAGGGAGACGAACTGGTCCCAGCCGCTCGTCCCCCGGAAGAAGGGCGTGAAGTTCGACTCGGGGAAGGGGCCCGCGAAGAGATGGAGGGACGTGAAGACGATGAACGTCACGACGATGGAGAGGAGCACGACGGTCACGATCGTCTCGGATCGCCCCGTGATCTTCGTCCCGCGGTAGTTCAGGCCGATGAACAGGGACGCGGCGAGGACGGCGAACAGCCGGACCAGCGCGGCTTCGCCGAGGCCGAACAGGCTGAGCTCCGACGTCCCCATCACGGTCTTGAGCGCCACGAGGGCACCGAGTCCGAACCCGAAGATGTAGAACGACGCGACGATGCAGTGGCCGAACCAGGACATCCAGCCGCCGAGGAAGCCCCAGGGGTCGCGCATCGACCGGCGGACCCACAGGTATCCGCCTCCCGTCTCGGGGAACGCGGAGCCGAGTTCCATGTACGCCATCGCGGTGAACGTCGTGACGACGAAGTTCAATCCAAAGGCCAGGATCAGCGACGGCCCGCTGATCGCATACCCGGGGCCGACCAGGAGGAAAATCGTCGTGCCGATCGTCGGGCCGAGACCGATCATCGTGATCTCGAGGAGCCCCAGGTCCCGGCGGAATTTGACCTGGACCTCGCGCCCGGATTGCACTGGAGCGCCGCCAGATGGAGGGGTGCTTATTAGCCCTTGGTCCCCGAGTCGATGGATTTCAAATACATGAGGGGGTAGTCGAGTTCCGGGACGTACCGCAGGACGGCGATCGCTCGGGCGGTCCCCGCGCGGACCGTCACCTCGACGTGGAGCAGGTCTTCCGCGAGGACCGCGTACCGGTAGGGGCCGCGGGGCCGAATCCTGGCCCGCTCGATCCGGGCGCGGACGTCCTCGACCAACGGCTGGACCCGCGCCGCCGCCTCGATCGCGCGTTCGAGGGTCCCCGCGCTCCCGCGGGTCAAGGGGACCCCGGCGAACTGGTGCAAGATGGAGCCGAGTTTGATTCCCGCCTCAAAGGCGGCGCGGTCCCGGTCGGTGCCGTCGAAGTAGTCGCGGGTGCGATCCCTGGCCATGGGCTCCCCCGTCCCCGAGGATGGCGGCCCGCGGGATAAGGGCAATGGCGAGCCTTTTTCGGAACGACGGGACTTCGGGGGCTCCGCGATCCGACGCCCGTGCGCGCCGCGCGTCATGGCCGGACGCGAGACGGCTGGTCCATGGCCTCTCCGAGCCACCCGAACCTCGACGAGGTGACCCACGTCTTCCTCGACGTCGGAGGGACCCTCCTGTACTCCGACCCGACCGCGCCGGACCTGTTCCATCGGATCCTGACGGCCCGGGGCCTTCGGATCGACCGCGAGGCCCTGGTGCGCCTCCTGCGAACGCCGGAATCGATCGTCACCCTGATCCGTCCGTTCCAGGCTGGCCGGGAGACGGAGTTCTTCCGGGCGATCAATGCGCGCGTGATCGAGCACCTCGGCTTCGACTCCGATGAGCCGTTGCTCGACGAGATCGAATCCCAGTTCGGATCCGGGGTCACGTGGAAGCCGTTCCCGGAGGTCGAGGCGACGCTGGACGCCCTCCGGGATTCCGGGTTCCGCCTGGGCATCATCTCGAACGCGTCCCACTCGCTGACCGAGACCCTCCGGAAGTTGGGCCTGGCCCGGCACTTCGACACGGTCACGTACTCCTTCGGCGTCGGCTTCGAGAAGCCGGATGTCCGGATCTTCCGGCGCGCCGTGGCGTCGGCGAACGCCTCCGAGGAACGGTCCGTCCACGTCGGGGACAGCTTCGAGGCCGATTACGTCGGCGCACGGCGGGCCGGACTCCACGCGATCCTCCTGCAACGGGAGGGCGAACCGCCCACGCCGTGCCCCACGATCCGGTCCCTGGACGCCCTCCCGAGCCTCCTGAAGGCGGCTCATTCTCCCCGTTGAAATCCCGCGGCAAAGTCTTAATGCGCCCGTCCGCGTGGTCGGGGGTTCCCCATGGCGCGCAAGGCGATCATCGGAGTCATCGGAGGCGGCAGCACCGCGTCCAAGGAGGGCCTCGCCCTCGCCGAGGAGGTCGGCTTCCTGGTCGCCCGCGCGGATGCCACCCTCCTTTGCGGCGGATTGAACGGCGTCATGGAGGCTTCCGCGAAGGGCGCGAAGCGAGGCGGGGGCTTCACGGTCGGGATCCTGCCGAGCGGGAACAAGGCGGACGCGAACCCCTTCATCGATCTTCCGGTGGCCACGGCGCTCAGCACCGCGAGGAACCTGATCATCGTGCGGACCGCGGATGCGATCATCGCCGTGAACGGATCGTACGGCACGTTGAGCGAACTCGCCCACGCCTTCGACCTCGGCAAGACGGTCTTCGCGCTCCGCACGTGGGCCATGGACAAGGTCGGGGTCGATCCCTCCTTGTTCGTCCCCGTCGACACGCCCCGCCAGGCGGTGGACCGCGCGCTCGAGTACGCGAAGAAGGCGATGGCCGCCGAGAAGCCCGGCGCGGGCCCCTTCAAGTGAGCGTCGGAGGCGCCGCAGCCTTTAAAGAGGACCGTCCATTCGTTCCCCGTGCACCCGGTCACCGCGGCCTCCTTGGAGGCCCTGGGCCTCGTGCCCAAGCTCGCGCGTCGCGCCGCGCGGGACGTGAACGAGGTTCGCCGGACGGTCCGAGGCCGCACCGCGGCCGAAGCCCAAGTCCGGACGTGGCTCGCGTTCCGTCGCATGTTCGAACGGGACGCGTCCCTCCGGGAACTGTTCCCCCTGTACGCGTACCTCTACCGCCTCGCGTACGAAGGCCGACGGAGTGAGGATGGCCCGGGGCCTGTCTGGGTGCCGTCGCCGAGCACGATCCGGGACTCGAACGTCCACGCGATGCAGATCGGGCGCGGCTTCCGGACGTACCGCGATTTCCACCGATGGTCGACCGAGCACCGGGATGTGTTCTGGTCCGCGATGATCGATCGCCTCGAGATCCCCTTCGAGACCCATGCTTCGGAGATCCGGAATCCGGACTCGGATCCGATGCACCCGGAGTGGCTTCCCGGGGCGCGCCTCAACATCGCCCAGAGCTGCTTCCGGGCCGACCCATCGAAGACCGCGATCGTCTCCGCGTCCGAGGGGTCCCCGCGGTTGCGGCGGACTTCGTACGGCGAGCTGCGGCGGCTCGCGGGCCGCGTCGCGAACGGCCTCGAGGCCCTCCGCATCGCCCGCGGCGAGCGGGTGGCGTTGTATCTGCCCATGACTGCGGAGTCCGTCGCGATCTACCTCGGCATCATCCTCGCGGGGCGGTGTGTCGTCGGCATCGCGGACGCCTCCGCCCCTGAGGACTTCGAGAAGAGGGCGCGAATCGCCGGCGCACGGCTCGTCTTCACGATCGACCGATACCGCCGGGATGGGAAAGACCACATGATCTATGAGAAGGTCGTGAGAGCGAACGGACCGCAAGCGGTCGTCCTGCCCGCGGAGGGCGGGTCCCGGGCGACCCCGTCGCGGGACGGGGACCTGGCGTGGGACGATTTCCTCCCGAAAGGGGGCGAGTTCGAGGCCGTCCCCTGTCTCCCATCCGATCCGACGAACATCCTGTTCTCCTCGGGGACCACGAAAGACCCGAAGGCGATCCCGTGGACCCACACGACGCCGATCAAGGCCGCAGCGGATGCGCTCCTTCATCACGACGTCCATCCATCGGACGTCCTCGCATGGCCGACGAGCTTCGGATGGATGATGGGCCCTTGGCTGACGTACGGCAGCTTGCTGAACCAGGCGACGATGGCCCTGTACGTCGGGAGCACGACCCGCCGGACGTTCGGCAAGTTCGTCGCGGCGGCCGGAATCACGATGCTCGGGGTCGTCCCGAAGCTGGTGCGTGCTTGGAAGGACGGCCGCACGATGGAGGGGCTGGACTGGAAGGCCATCACGCGGTTCAGCTCGACCGCCGAGCCCTCGACCCCTGAGGAGATGCTCTACCTGTCCTGGCTCGCGGGCGGGAAGCCGATCATCGAATACTGCGGCGGCACCGAGGTGGGTGGAGGGTACATCACGGGGACCATGGTCCAGCCCTGCGCCCCGTCGACCTTCACGACCCCGGCGCTCGGGCTAGACTTTGTTATCCTGGACGAGGGAAGGTCGGCCCCCCGCGGCGAGGTGTTCTTGGTCCCGCCCTCCATCGGACTTTCGAACGACCTCCTCAACTACGACCATTTCCAGGAGTACTACGCCGGAGTGCCTCGCGGGCCGAACGGCGAGCTCCTGCGTCGCCACGGGGACCAAATCGAGAGGATCGGCGGGGGCTTCTACCGGCATCACGGTCGCGTCGACGACATGATCAATTTGAATGGCGTGAAGACGAGTTCCGAGGAGATCCGAAGCGTCCTCGGGAACGACCTCGTCGCGGATACCAAACCGATTTCCGTCGAGGCGGGACGAACGGGACAACATCGGCTCGTCGTGTTCGCCGTCCCCCGCGACGTCCGCCAGACCGGTTCGAAGGAACTCGCGGAGCGCCTGCAGCGTGAATTTCAGCGGGAGATCAGGGAGCGTTTGAACCCTCTGCTCGCCCATGTCGCGGAGGTCGTGCTCGTCCCAGAACTCCCGCAGGCGGGGCCGGGGAAGACGATGACGATGAAGGAACTCCGACGGGAGTACGCGGCGCGGCGCGAAGACCTCTGAGGCGACGGACGCCCGGCGCGGACCTCACGTCTTGCCCGGTTCCGGATAGGGTTCCTCGACGGGCGTCGCGGCGGGGACCCGAGGACGCAGGGGGGACTCGAGTCCGCGGTTGAGCGTGATCTGGGCGATCGTCGCGTAGTACTTCGACGCGTGTTCGGTCGTACGGATGACCGACGACAGGAGTCGGTTGGGGGGTCCCGCCTGCCGCGACCGCGGGGCCGACCCCGCGCCGTCGGATCCCAGACGGTCCAGTTCCGCAAGGAGGGCGGCGTGCAGGTCCAGCGACTCATTCGCTTTCCTCAGGTCCGTGGCGAAGAACGACGTCATGGAGAGGTCGATGATCTTCTCGAGCTTCGCCTTCAGCACCGCGACCGTCTTGACGAGGGCCTTCGAGGGAGCGCGCCTCCGGTGTTCTCCCGCAATCTCGACCGCGAGCTCCTCCCAAAGGTCGCCCAAATTCTCGAGGCTCACGGACACGACTCGATCGCCCAAGAGGTGCCGCGGTTCCGTGACCCCGATCCTCGCGGCAATCGAGCGGTTTTGCGCGCCGAGGAGGAGTTGGCGGACGACGAGCCAGTACAGCCGGTCGACTTCGACCTCCATTCGCCCGACCTCGTCGATTCGTCCGCCCGATTCCCCCGCGAGGACGCCGAGCACGAGCTTCTCCATGCGGGAGGTCAAGTAGTGCAACCGGCGCAGGAGTCCGTCAATGGGGAACCGCGTCGGCTCCACGAAGTTCTCGATCGTGACGAACCGCGGCCCCTGGTTCACGATCGTCAGGCCGGTCAACCCTCGGACCGCCTCGTGGATCTCCTGGAGCCGCCCGGGGGCGAGTTCTTCGCGGCTCCGGATCCGGATCGTGTTGCATCCGACGATGTAATTCCCCGTGATCAGCCGGGTGAGGGACTCGGGACCCGTCCAGGCGTCGGCGTCGACCGTCGCCTCGGCGGGCGACGGGTATTCCTCCAGGGGGCCGACCCGTACCCGGAGGCTGCCGTCGTCCTCGACGACCATGTTGACCACGGTCCCGGGACGGATCCCGTTCGATTCGGCCCACGCCTTCGGAACGGAGACCCCGAGGCTCGAATACCCGAGCTTCTGGACCTTGCGGCTTTCGAGCTCCATGGATTCAATATGTGTTGAACGGAGTAAATAGGTACGTCGTTCCCACGAGGGCCGATCCTGCATATACGACGATGGACCGAGGCGGTTAGTCGGGGCTCCACGGGCGAAGTCCAAAAGCCTCATGAGGCGGCCCCGGTTCCGCCGTCCGATGGAACGGGCGGTCGACGTCCTGGTCGTCGGCGCCGGCCCCACGGGGAGCACAGCGGCGAAGTTCGCCGCCAAGGCGGGCGTCGAGGTCCTCCTGATCGAAAAGCGGTCCGAGATCGGGACGCCGGTGCGCTGCGGGGAAGGGGTCGCGAAGCGTTGGCTCGAGGAGATCGGACTGTCCCCCAACGGCGAGTTCATCCGCCATGAGGTGGACGGAGCCCGGATCCTCGCGCCCGATGGGACCGCCCTGATCGTGGACGAGACCTGGGCCGGGAACGAATGCGGGTACGTCCTGGAGCGGGACCTGTTCGACCGCCACCTGGCGAAGGAAGCCGCAAAGGCGGGCGCGGAGATCCTCATCAAGACGAGCGCCGTCGGCTTGATCCGGGAAGGAGACCGGGTCGTCGGGGCACGATGCGAGCACATGGGCGAGGTGTTCGACGTCCGCGCGGACGTCGTGATCGGGGCGGACGGATTCGAGAGCCAGGTCGGGAGGTGGGCCGGGCTCGAGACCCACCTCCGGGCCCGGGACATCGCTGCGTGCCTCCAGTACACGATGGTCGGGGTGAGCGGGGATCCGCGGTACAACGACATCTACCTCGGAAGTTGCGCGCCGGGCGGGTACGCCTGGGCGTTCTGGAAAGAGGAGGACGTTGCGAACGTCGGGATTGGCGTGAACCTCTCGAGGATCCGCGATCGGGCGGACGTCAAGCGCTACTTGGACGACCTGATCGGTCGCACGCCCGGCCTCGCGAAGGGCGAGGTCATCGAGGAGGTCGCGGGCGCCGTGAGCGTCTCGATGCCCCTCGAGCGGACGATCGCGCCCGGTGTCATCCTCGCCGGCGATGCCGCTCGATTCATCGACCCCTTGACCGGAGGCGGAATCCTGAACGGATGCCTGTCCGGCAAGTTCGCGGGCGAGACCGCGGCGGAAGCCGTCGCCGCGAAGGACGCCTCCGAGGCGACCCTGCGGGAATACGAGCGCCGATGGAAGGCCCGGCTCGAAGAGGCGCTCGCGCGCCACTACCTGTTCAAGGAGCGGCTCATCCGCCTCGACGATGACACGATCAGCAAGGCCATCCGGTCCGTGGCGGAGGCGGCGCCGAATCCGATCACCGCGGCCACCGTCTTCGAGGCCATCCGCTCCCGCCATCCGGAGATCCTGCCCGTCTTCGAAGGCCTCCTCTGAAAGCCGGTGGGCCGCGCCCATGCAACCTTAGACAAGGTTGTCCCAGCCGACCTCGGAGGGGACCCAGGCATTCGGCCGATCAATCCTTCTGAAGGTCCTCGCCGCCCTCGAACACATGCTGCACCTGGCTGTACAGCTCCTCGAACCCGAAGGGGAGGTCGGAGGACACGGGGAAGATCCGGCGGTACACGCCGATCGTCTCCATGCTCTTCAGGAACTCGACGTCGAGGAGGGTCTTCGGCGTCGTGCCATCCGCGAACAGGGCCTCGTACAGGGCGAAGGGGTCCAGGGACCACTTCACGACCCGCTCGAGGTCCGGTTCCGGGAGGAGGTCCGCCTTGCTCAGGACGTTGAGGAAGGGCACCCCGTGGCGGAACTGCACGGTCGCGCTCAGGAGGACGGACGACACGAATCCGGAGGCGACCTTGACCAACGCGGGGTCGTTCAGGTAGACGAGGGCGGTGTCCTCCCGGCCGAAGGCGTCGATCAGGACGTTCCCGGAGGCGCGGAACGTGAACAGCTCGACCTGTCCCGGCGTATCGATGAGGACGTAGTTCGTCTGGAAGGTCTCGAGGACCTCCGCGAGCTCCTGGGCGTTCATCGCGACCATGTCCGCCGCGGCGACCTGCGCCCCGTTCGGGCCGAGGTCCTGCTCCTCCATGATCTCGTCCAGTCGGACGTAATCCCGAACGTCCAGGTCGGGGGCGTACCGCAGCGCCTCCGCCCCGGGATCCAGGTTCGCGGTCACGCAGTCGAGCCCTTGGCCGTTCAGCCATTGCTGGAACGCGTAGACCATCGTCGACTTCCCGGAGCCGGCGGTGCCGAGGAAGTACAGGTTCCGCGCCATTCGACGTCCCGCGTACGGGTCGGGATGGCATGAAGGTTCGTTGCAAAGGACACACCCCAGGCAGGAAAGTTGAAACGAGGCCGGGATTTCTTCCGGCCATGGCGACGGAGCGAAAGTTCACGCGGTTCAACCCCGCGGACCGGCCGATGACGACCCGCGAGATCCCGGAGGGCGGCATCTGCTTGTCCGCCTTCCTGGTGATCAACGAGGCGGGTCACCCGGAACGCATCCTGATGGGCCACCTGGACCCGTCCGCGCCCTGGGACCACATCGGCGCCTTGGACCCGGAGCGGGCCGAAGCGAACCGCCACGGGTGGATGCTCCCGTCGAGCCACCTGATGCTCGGCGAGTCCCCGGAGGCCGCGGCGGAGCGGATCCTGAAGGAGCAGCTGGGCCCCCCGATGGTCGAGCTCGAGGGTCCCTACGTGTACTCCGAAGTGTACGGCGCGAAGAACCACTGGGACCTCCACTTCGTGTTCCTCGGGGAGCGGGACCGGGTCGCCCAGCACCCCGCCTGGTCGGAACTCGCGTTCGTCGACGTGAACGCCACCCCGCGGGACCAGATCGCCCGGTACCACGAGGACATCCTCGCCCTCGTCGGTCGATGGGATCCAGCGAGAGGTTAAAGCCTCGAGGCCCTTGGGGATTCGCCCACCGAATCTGGACCCTCCATGGGGAAATCAACCCGGCTGGACACCCGCCATCAGGTACGACACCTGGTTCGACCGCCAGGCTCCATTCGACTCGTCATCGCGCAGCTCGAGTCGGAGGTCCGGAGGTGGCTCCGAGATCACAGCCCTACGGCCTCGCAAGTTTGGGTCCTCCAGCCGAGCCTCCGGGGGCCCGTCTGGCGGTTCGAGCGGTGGGCCCACCGGCACAACGAGATCCTCGCGATCGCAATCCTCGAGCCCGAGCCCGACCGGGAGGCGATGCCGGGCACAGGCTTCGAGGCCCATGAGACGGAGGCCATGGCGGAGCCGACTCCCGGCCTGGCCGCCGAAAGCCCTCTATTCGACGAGGAGAAAAGGTTCGAGCGTCTCGATCGTTCGTTCCACGATTGACCGGAGTTCAGCGGTGTCATCGCATGGGCCGCCAATCTTCCACCGGTACAACTGGCTCCGGGTTTTCCACGCGGGTCGTCGGCCGGACGATCGGTGCTTGAGCCAACGCTCAATCGCGCGACATCGAAGAACAACGGGCACCGAACGTACCTACCCCGCCGGTTGACGGCGGGGATCGTCGGGGCGGACTCCGCCTGTGCCCTCCTGATTCCGTGAATCGCCGTCCAGGACGCGAATCCTCAACTACTCCCGGCACGGTACCCGACGGGGAAGGTGGACCCATGGAGAAGGGGAAGAGCCGCAAGGAGGCGACGGTGCCAGGGGGAAGTGAGCGAGAACGGATCGTCCGCGGGCTGAACTTGAACCTCGCGAACCTGACGTCCCTCGCCACCGCGTACAAGCAGGCCCACTGGAACTTGCAGGGGGAGGGATTCGCCCAGCTGCACCAACTGTTCGACGCGTTCGCGGACCAGACCCGGGAATATGCGGACCTCGTCGCCGAACGGGCGGTCACCTTGTACGGGACGGCCCAGGGGACGATCGAGGGTGCGGTCAAGGGCACGACGCTTCCGGCGTTCCCGCTGGACGAGCATCGGCAAGAGTCGCTCCTCAACGCGCTCGTCGAGCGCGCGAACAGGACGATCGCGGAAGTTCGAGAGGCCATGGAGACCAGCGATCGGGATCTACCGACGCAGGACGTGTACATCGAGATCGCACGGGGCCTTGAGAAGCAGGAATGGATGCTGAGATCCCATCTGATGAAATGACGAAACCTCCGTTGGAAGGCCACTGGTCGTGGGAGGAATGGGCTCATCCATGGGGTCCGAATCCAATTCGGACGTCGAACCCTCTCGAAACCGATTCGGGATCCAGAAGCACTGGGCGAGGAGCCTCCACTACGACTTTCGGTTGGAGATCGGTGAGGTCCTCGTTTCGTGGGCGGTCCCGAAGGGGCCCAGCAAGGATCCCGCGGTCCGGCGCCTCGCCGTCCACGTACCGGACCATCCGCTCGATTATCTCCTGTTCGAGGGAACCTTGCCCGATGCGGAGTACGGGGCGGGCGAAGTCATCGTGTGGGACTATGGCGAATATCAGGTGGTCGGACCCTCGGGATCCTACGCGGCCTCGGCGCTCCAGGACGGCGTGATCCATTTCATCCTCTACGGCAAGAAGCTTCGAGGAGAATGGGCCATCTTCCGAACGAGGATGGGACGCGGGGATCGCGAGAATTGGCTCCTCGAGAAGATCCGCGACGAATTCGCCGAGACCGACTATGACCCTGAAAGCCAACCGGAGTCCGCGCTCTCCGGCAAGGTTCCAAAGTCGGCGGCAACCTAACGTCCCTCTGTGTCCGGTGAACGGCTCACCTGCGTCCGATGTAGCCTGCTCCGGCAGGAGTGGAAGGCGCCCCACATGCTGGGGTCTTCGAAGCGCAACCCCTAGCGGACGAGGCCAGGCGCTCGGCAGGGAGGATGGGCCCGCAAAGGCTCCCTTCCTTTTCTCCATCAGATAGAAGGCCTAATCGCTGCCTCTTAGAACGACTCTCAGTCCGGACTGGGTGCCATGCTCGTCGGCCGCTCTTTGAGCGTCGGCCGCTTTTTGAGTTTTCATTGCCTCGGCCACGAGCCTCCGCACGATCGCCGACCGCGATGTGCGACGGAGTTGCGCCAACCGACTCAAGTTGGTCCATGTTGGCGCATCGAGAGTCAGTTGGTGCGCACGTTGACGCTCACTCGCTGCACGTCGTTTCCGACCTCGTTTCTTGGTGCGGGCCATGTCGTCACTGGCTCCTCCGTCACCACGAAGGCCCCCTATAATACTCACCCATGGCCCCGAGCTTCGTGCGTTGTGGCTTTCGTGGGCCTTGGACAGCGGGGCGTGACTCCAAGGGGCGAGAACGAGGTCGCCACCATGCCAATGGGGCAGGGCGGTGCACCTCCAGACGATACCAAATCGGCGGCTCCGGCGGCGCGAAAGGTTGAACGCGCTCTCCTCGCGGGAGATCAGTGGCCCGGTTGGACGAAGGTTCGCTTGTGACGCCCAAGGCGCAACTTCGAGGAGTCGGATCGCCTCGGATATCGAAATTCCCTTTAACCCGAACGACCCGTCCAGCTTCCGGCGGAACGAGTGGACGGACCGGCATTTTCGCTCCAAGATTCATCGCTGATAAACTTGACACGCCCAATATGTAGGGAGGCTTGGGTTCCTCGCCCCGGAATGAACCCGCGGGGGAAGACGACGGGAACACCTAGTCGGATCACTCGACGCTTTCTGACCGGTCTGCTCATCGGCCTCGTCCTGGCCACCTCCCTCTCGCTCGTCATGGGCGCCCAAGGCCGACTTTACCCCTCCGCGGCAGGTCCCACGAGGATCATGGCGGCCGGCGACTCGAACACGCTCGGGGTTGGGACGCCGGATTTCGGGGGATATAGGCTGTCCTTCACCCAAATCCTGTCCAGCCGCGGCTTCGCATTCCACATGGTCGGGTCGCAGTTCAATGGACCGCCGGAGTTGGTGGAGAATGCGCACGAGGGCTACGGGGGCTACACGATTGATGACCTTGCGTCCATCATGCCGGACAGGTTGACGTGGAACCCGCCGGATGTCGTGCTCCTGATGATCGGCTCGAACGACGTGTGCAAGAGTGTAGACATGCCCAATGCGCCCACGAGGCTCGGCCATCTGCTGGACATGATCCTCGCAACTCCGTCCGTGCAACGCGTCATCCTCTCGACGATCCCGCCGATTAACCTCGACTGGCCCGAGGGAAATCAGGAGGTGCGGGACTACAACGCGGCGTTGCCCGGGGTTGTGGCCGCGCGCCCCAACGTTTCGCTCGTTGACCTTTGGCCACAGATCAATCCCGCGACCGACATGGCGGACGGCGTACACCTGAACTCCAACGGGGCCGCGAAACTGGGCGCGTTGTTCGCGGATGCCGTGCTCGGAGCCGCACCACCGCCCCCGCCCCCTCCTCCGCCCGCCCAGATCGCCACGAGCCTCACGCTCACGACGAGTAAGAACCCGTCTCTGATCAACGAGACGGTCACGGTGTCCGGCCGACTGCTGAATGGCACCGGCGCTGGGGTCGTCGGTCGGACGGTCCAGCTCGAGTGGTCCGGCGACCAGGCGACATGGTGGCCGGAAGAGCAAATCGGGACGTTCACCCCCACGGACTCGGCGGGGCGGTTCTCGGGCACGATGGCGTTCCGAGGCGTCGGCGCCCATACGGAATACATCCGCGCGCGCTTCGCGGGCGATTCGACCTACGATGCCTCGTTGAGTTCCGTCGTCGCGCAAGGCGTCCTCCCGGCGACGGCGCCACCGGGCGCTCCGAGCGTGCCGCAGGTCGCTTCGACGGCGACCGGGGCCGCGGGAACGAACGGTTGGTTCGTATCGCCGGTGACGATCACCCTGACCGTGACCGGCGGGACGTCCCCGACGATCCGCTACCGGATCGACGACACCCCGTGGACGACCTACCGCGTTCCGCTCCAGGTCCGGGAAGGCAGGCACATGGTCCAGTACCAGGGGGTCGACGGCAACGGCTCCGTCGGGCCGTCGAGAAACGAATACTTCGATGTCGACGTGACGGCGCCGACCGTCGCCGCGAGCGCACTCGGCCTCGTGCTCACCCCCGGAGACCCCCTGACGTGGACCGGATCCGACGCGCTGTCCGGGATTGCCGGTTATTCGGTCAGCGTCGACGGCGGCTCCCTCCGGATGATCGGGGCCCAAGCTCTGCTCGAGGGTCCGTGGGCCGCGGGTTCCCACTCCGTCATCGTGAGAGCGGAGGATGGAGCTGGCAACGTGGCCACGACGACGATCACCTTCCGCGTGGACGCGACCCGGCCTCCAACCAACTCGGCACCAGGGCCGGCCCCCGCTCCGACCCCGAGGACGCTGATGACGGGAACGGTCCTCGCGATCTCCGCCATTGCCCTAGCCGGTGCCGGCGGCTTGTTGTACGGTCCCGCGCGACGGGGTCGCACCGCGGCTAAGAGAGGACGGAGAACCGAACGGAAGAATCCGAAGGCACGGCGCCGTTCGGTTGATGGCCCGGACGACGACACGGACTATCTCTTGTAAGACCTTTGATCCGAGCCTGCCGAAACGACCTCTCGTCACGACGGATTCGTGATCATGCACCTGCGGAGCCTGGCCTGAGGCGACCAGACGGGTTGCTTATTGTAACGGGCCTGAAGGGATTCGAACCCTTGACCTATCGGTGTCCCTCGGACGCATGCGCAGGATGTCGACAGGGCATGACCGATAAGAGCCGATCGCTCTACCTAGCTAAGCTACAGGCCCGCGGGCGCGCCTATTGGCCGTCCTCAATTAAACGTTACGTTACGGGCAATCGCCCAACCTCGGCAAGAAGCCCGCCAATTTGCCAATGTTCACCTGGTAGACTACGAATCGATAGCAGCCCGGTTGGGGCGGCCGAATCGCGAAGTAGTCTCCGGCATCGAGGAGCCCGTTGGCACTTGAATCCACGAAACGGAGGTTCGCGCTCTCCCCCGTCACGAGTCCCGAATCCAAGTGGGCGAATGCGCATTCCGTGCTCGCCGGACATCCCGTCGTGTTGCTGACCCACAACGTCGCGTTGAACTCGGCGAGCCCCAGGGCGGCCGTGGAGGTGTCGACGTACAGCCGCGTGCCGTTGCTCGTGTCCAGGCGAAACCGTCCGCCATTCTCCGGATTGATGACCTCGGTCGTGGGCTGCGGGCGCAATGCCTGGGGGACGAACACGACCCCGAGGAGGGCGATGAAGACGATCCCCGCGATCATGGAATAGGTCAGCAGCTTCGTCGCCTGGGGAGGCGGCGAACGCTTCCGCTTGAAGTCCACCTCGCGTCGCTTCGGCCGCGCAATCCGCATCCCCTCACTCCACATAGATCGCGGGGCGACCGGGCGTCGCGCGCTCCGCCCTCTTCGCCGGATCCCACCGGCGCGGATCGTCCGCGCGGAACGCCTCCACCTTCGCGTGGAGCTCCTTCCCGAGGAACGCGGCGTTCTCGCGGAACAGCGCGAGCTCGTCGATGGCCCCGAACCGCTCGACTTCGTCGGCTCGGGTGTGCTTCAGCGCCTCCGCGAGCGGCTTCGCGTACGCGGCCACGTCCTTCGCCCGCTCCCGCATCCCGGGGAGGGCGAGGGCCTTCTCCATGAGGACGTTCATCCGAAGCGGACCTTCCTTCGACAAGTCCCAGGCGAGGGCGTGCACCCGCCCCTTCCATTCCGGCGCGACGTACAAGGCCACGCGCTTCGGGGTGATGCCCGTCACCTTCAGGATTTCGCGGATATCCTCCAGGGTGGACTGAAGCATCCTCTCCGCGGCCTCCGCTTTGGGATCGATCTCCGCCTCCTGCCCCTCCGGGTACGGGCTCTGCACGACATGTCCCGTTCCGCCCGTCCGGTGCCAAATCTCCTCCATCGTGTGCGGCGCGAACGGGGCGAGGAGCTTCGTCTGGACCTCGATGAAGCGACGCAGGCACTCTGCGAGCGGTCGGCCTTCGGATCGCCGCAGGTACCAGGACCACGCGGACTGCAGGTCGAAGTATCCGTGTCGGAGGGCCACCTTGTAGTTCATGTCCTCCATCGCGGTCCGGGTCGCCAACACGGCGCGGTTCAGGACGCTCAGGAACCAGGCATCGATCCCGTGGCGGTCCCGCCGCGTCGCATGCTTCGCGGTCGAGAACCGGAGCCACTCCCGGAGGCGCGTCTCCGCGGTGCCCGCGAAGTCCGCGTCGAGGCTCGGATCGTCCAGGCCGTCGCCGCCGTTCGCGACCATGAGCCGGATCACGTCCGCAGGCCATTCCTTCAGGGCCTCGCGGATGTACCACGTGTTCCCGCGGGACTTCGACATCTTGCGGCCCCCGAGGCGGACCCAGCCATTGACGCCGTACCCTCGGGGCCAATGTTCCCGCGGGAAGATCGCGGTGTGGCCGAACAGGCAGAAGGCCATGTGGTTCTGCACGAGGTCCTTCCCCGTGTTGCGCAGGTCGACGGGGTACCAGTACGTGAACTCCCGATGGAGGCCCTCGAGCTCCTTCACGTCGACCTCGAGGCGGTTCGCCAGGGCGCGCACGTCGCCTTGGCCGAAGAACACGTAATCGAAGAAGGCGTCATCGAGGCGGCCGGCCCAAGGGACCGCGGAGCGGAGGGACCCGCCTTGGAGGGCATGGGCAATCGTGTAGTACGCCATGTAGATCGTGGAATCGCTCAGGCTCTCGATGACCCAGTCCGAATCCCAAGGGAGGATCGTGCCGAGCCCCCGGTGGTGGGCGCACGGCCAGTCCCGCAGCCAGTCGACGACGTAGTCGAGCCACTTCCTCAGAGCCTCCGGGTGGAGGTCCATCGAGGCGATCGCCTCGTGGGTCCTCGCCTTCCACGCCGGGTCGGCGTAGGCGAGAAACCATTGGTCCTCGACGATCTTCACGATCGCGCGGGTCGTGCAGCGGCAGACGACCTCGCCGCTCGGCTCCCACATCGCGTCCGCCTGCCCCTTCGACGTCAGCTCCTTGCGGATCTCCTCCTTCGCGACCTCGACCCTCATGCCGGCGTAGGGACCGCAGTTCTCGTTCAGGACGCCGCGGTAGAAGCCGCTCTTGTACACTTCGGCCTTGGCCTGCTCGAGCTTCTCCCGGTCCCCCTGATCCCGGATCCCCAGGCGCTCCACGGCCTCCACCCCGGGCAAGGGCCCCCATCCCGGCGTGCGGATAATCGGGACGGGCTTGATCCCGCGGATCCGATCCGGATCGAGGCCGTGCTTCGCCATCAACGCCTCGTCTCCTTGGAGGTCCCGCAGCGCGACGAAGTCGTCCGGGGCGTCGGAGGGCACGCTCGTCACGATCCCCGTCCCGCGGCCTTGGTCGATGAACGTGCTCGGCAGGACCGGGATGGCGCGGTTGATCGCGGGCGCGACGACGTCCTGGCCGACCAGCTCCTCGCCGCGGAGGCTCGCCTCGACGGTCACGGACCGCCCCTGCTCCGCGATCTTCTTCGCGGCGGCCTCGTTCAGGATCCATCGCTCGTCGCCGACTCGGGCGACGACGTAGGCCGCCTTCGGATCGACCCACAGGTTCGTCTGCCCATAGACCGTCTCCGGCCGAATCGTCGCGGCGACCAGGATGCGGCCGTCCGCGAGGGGGAACTTCAGGAGCGTGTATTCGAGGGGCGTCTCGCCCTCTCCCTCGATCCGGTC
>DASQXV010000075.1:0-5292 GCA_035639595.1 Thermoplasmata archaeon
AGCCAACGCAGGGTGATCGGGGTCGTGTGGGACCGCAGGACGGCCCGCTCGGCCTCCTTCGGGTCCCACGAATACCGCCATCCCGTGCTCCCCGTCCCGCCTCCGGTCTCATGGGCCTCCGCCACGCGGCGCACGACGTCGTCCTCCGGGAGCGGCAGGGTCGACGGCTTCGCGAGGTAGAACGTGTCGAGCTGGTCCCGCGCCGGATGGTCCTGGGGCTGGAACAGCGCATCGAAGTTCCAGAACGCGGACTGGACGAAGTCTCCCTGGATCTCCGTGAAGCCCATGCTCAGGAAGATCCGGCGGATCTTCTCGATGTAGGCCGCGAGGACGTGTCGCTTCCCCGGGCGCACGAGGGGCGCGAAGGCCCGCGTGTCGTACCTCCGGAACTCGACCTCCCGCCACTTCCCCGATTGCAGGAGGTCCGTCGTGGGCTGCGCGACCTCCTCCTTCATCCGGAGCCCGACGGCGACGAGATTCTCGCCCGCGGGCGTGAGCGCGATCTCCCGACGGACCGACTCCCGTTCCTTCACGAGCTCGCGGCGAGACTTCAGGTCCTTCAATAGCCGCGGGTCGATGGTGTCCTCGGGGAGCTCTTCCTTCGCAAGGCGGGCCAGCAACTCTTCATCCGATCCCTTGGACTCGGCGGCCGCCCTCCCGGCGGGCGTGACCGTGACGATGGCCCCGTCGCCTCCCTTCGACACCTCCGCCCACCCCTTGCGTCGGAGCCAACCGAGGGCCACCGCGAGATCGCCGTTGTCGAATTTGCAAGCGGCCTGGAGCCTCGGCACGGGGATCCTGCCGCCGGCCTTGATTGCGGCCTTGAGGGCCTTCCGCTCCGGCAGCGGGCGCCTCGCGACCTCGGGGCGCGAGAGGCGATACGTGTGGACCACGCGCTCCTTCATCGTCACGAGGCCCTTCGCTTGCAGCCACGACGCGGCGTTCATCACCTCGACGAGGGCGCGGAACTTCCCCGCTGCGCGGATTTCCTCCGGCGACGCCTTCTTCCGTGGGCCGAGGGTGAGGAGGACCCGCTTCTCGAGGTAACTCAACTCGTCGGCCGACGTCGGCATCCCGCGGCGCATAGGACCTTCTCGTTATCCTTTTTTCGCGGTCCCGCAGGGACGTTTTTCCTCCGGTTTCCACGGGATTCTCATGGGTGAGAACGAGGGCTGCCGCCTATATAAGACAAAACGGAACATCGCGCAATTCCGTGGACGAGAGTACGCCCTCACGGCATGAGCGGAAGCCCGGATGCAGGTGAGTGGAATGGACGAACGATTCCCGACGAACTCGTCGCTCCTCCTCAGCGGCCCGCCCGGCGTCGGGAAGTTCGAGTACCTCCTCGCCCGGATCCGCGAGGACTTGCGCCTCGGGGAGCGCGTTGTCTTCGTCAGCCTGGACCTTCATCCGGACGAGGTCCGGTCGCGCGCGAAAACCATGCGCCTGGACCTGCAACCCCACGAGGGGAAGTCGTTCGTCTTCGTCGACTGCTACAGCGCGACCTCGTCGGAGAGGCCGGAGCCGCCCGCGGGCAAGAAGACGTACCTCGTCTCGAGCTTCAGCAACCTCGAGGGGATCGGCATGGCGATGAGCAAGGCGGCCCAGGACCTCGGGGCGCCGGTGCGGATCTACTTCTACACGATCTCGACCCTGTTCCTCCACAACTCGACCCAGGCGATCGCGAAGTTCTTCCAGATCGTCACCTCGCGGGTCAAGACGGGCCTCGGGTCCATCGTCTACGCGGTCCAGGACGGAGTGCACGAGTCCCTGACGATGAACCTCCTGCGGTCCCTCGTCGACGGCGTCGCGGAGATGCGCTTCACGGACACGATGACGCGGGAGGTCCGGCTCCATCACATGCGGGGATACCGGGTCGAGTCGTCCTGGCGACCCTTCTCCCAGCTCCCCGAGGCGGTGGTGGCCCTGTGATGCAGGCCCCGCCCCGGGCGTCGGACGCCCGCGCGAAGACGGGCATCCCGGTCCTCGACGACCGCCTCCAAGGAGGGTTCCCGCGGCCCTCCACCCTCCTCCTGTTCAGCGACAAGCCCACGGAGAAGCGCCTCTTCGGGGAGAACTTCGCGGTCCAAGGCGTCAAGGCGGGGGAGACCTCCCTGTACGTCGACTTCTTCCGCGCCCCGCAATTGGCCCGCGGGGAGCTAAAGCGCTTCGGCGCGATCGACCCCGCGAAGCTGGTCTTCGTCGACGCGACGTCCTCCCAGTTGCTCCTTCCGAGCCAGGAGACGTACCGGATCTCGGACATCGGGAGCCTCGCGAACATCCGGGAGGCGATCGTCTCCGCGATCGAGGCGACCGAACCCTCGCGGATCATCGTGGACTCGATGGAGTTCCTGATCGACCGATTCGACAAGGAGGACGTCCTGCAGTTGTGGCGGGAACTGATCGCGGCGGCCCGAGCGAACCACGCGGTGATCTGCTTCCTGTTCATCAACTGGACCCTGCTCGAACGGGAGCTCGCCGAAATCCGTTCGATGTCCGACTTCATCATCGAGTTCCAGTCCTCCGTCCGTGGGGGGATCATCCGCAACTCCATGCGAATTTCGGAGATGGCCGAGAACGGGATCCGGACGAACTGGATCCCCTACGCGTTTAAGGACCTCGTCGGCCTCACGGTCTACTTCCCGCGGATCCTGGTGACGGGCCCCTTCAACGCGGGCAAGTCGACGGTCGTGAAGGCCCTCTCCGAGAAGGCCGTCTCCATCGACCGGATGGGCACGACGGTCGCCTTCGACTACGGGAGCGTGAACATCACCGGGATCGAGGCCGAGGTGTTCGGGACCCCGGGGCAGGAGAGGTTCGAGTTCATCTTCAAAATCTTCGCCCGCGAGGTCAGCGGGGTCCTCCTTGTCGTCGACGCGACGCGGCCCGAGGAACTCCCGCGGGCGAAGCAGATGCTCGACCTCGTCGGCCCTCGGATCCCGTACGTCGTCCTGGCGAACAAGAGCGACCTCCTCGGGGCTCTCCCGCCGGAGGACATCGCCCACCGGATGGGACTCCCGCCCGACGTGCCGGTCGTCGCGACCGTGGCGACGGAGACGAAGGGCGTGCGAGACGCCCTCCAGGTCCTCGCCGAGATGATCATCGGAGTGCGCTAGGGTGATGCCGGATCTCGCGACCCGACTCCAGGGCGTCCTCGCGGAACTCCGCCGCGTGCCGGACATCTTCGGGGCGACCGTCGCACGAAGGGACGGGGTCCTCATCGCTCACTCGCTCCCGAGGCCGATGGACCCGAAGAAGATTGCGGCCATGGCCGCGGCGATCGTCGGGACTTCCGAGATGGCGGCGGACGAGCTGGGCCTCGGGGGATTCAATCAGGCCATCGTCGACACGCAAATGGGGAAGATGATGGCGACGGGCGCCGGCGAGGAGGCGATCCTGATCACGATGGTGAGGAACGAAGCGAACATGGGCCTCATCCTGATCAGCGTCGGGAAGGCGGTCCAATCCATCTCGAACCTCCTCGAGGCAGCGGAGGTGCCCGCGTGACGGATGTTTGGAGTCGGCTCGAGCAGACGATCGCAGACCTCTCCCACCTGACGGACATCAAGTCCGCGGCCGTAGTCCGGAGGGACGGACTCGTCGTCACGCACACCCTGCCGGATGGCGTGGACCCGCGGATCGTCGCCGCGATGACCGCGGCGATCGTCGGAACCTCGGAGATGGCTACCGTACAGCTCAACCAGGGCCGGTTTGTCCGGGCGATTGTGGAATCGGACCAGGGGAAGCTCCTCAGCGTCGGAGCGGGCGAAGAGGCCCTCCTCGTCGCCCTCGTCTATGACGATGCGAACCTAGGGCTCGTCCTGATGGCGATGGAGCGGGCCGCGAAGCAGGTCGAGAAGATCCTCCAGGAGGGCAACGTGTCATGAGTCCCAGCCAGGAGGGACGAAATGCCGGTGACTGAGGAAGGCACGAAGCGCCTCTTCGACTTCCTCTTCTCCGGGATGCTGCGTGCCTCGGAATTCCTCGGGAATCCTCACGTCTTCCTGAGGACCGTCGTCGAGGCGAGCCTGCGCCGGCATATGGCCGACTACGTGCGTTTCCATGCGTCGGACAACGCGACGGAGACTTGTGCCGAGTTCACGAAGGGGCTCGACCGCTCGGGCATCGTCGACGCGAGCGACAGCGTTTTCCGCGGGGACGCGAACCGCGTGGACGTCGAAATCGGGGATCGCTGCCCGGCCCGCCGGGTTTGCACCGCGCGACATGACGAGGGCCTACCGGTCCACTGCCTTCGCGCGTACGTCCTCGCGGAGATGCTCCGGATCCGCCTGGATGAGGACTTCGATTGGAAGTTGAACCGATTCGGTCGGCCATGCAAGGCCACGATCACGCGATCCTCCTGGGGGAAGCCCTGATGGAGGCGAAGAAGATCCGCACGTACATCGACGGCCTGGACGAGACCCTCGGGGGTGGCCTCCCGGTCGGCCACGTGATCCTCCTGTCCGGCCTCCCTGGGACGATGAAGTCCACGCTGAGCTACGCGATCCTCCACCGGAACGCCACGGAGCGAGGCGCGAAGTGCCTCTACGTCTCCCTCGAGCAGACGCGGAAAAGCCTCGAGGACCAGATGGCCGCCATGGGCTTCGACGTCGAGGCGGTCCGCGGGGACGTCCACATCCTCGACGTCGGGACGATCCAGAAGGAGGTCGGCCGGAGCGCGACGAAGCCCTGGATGGAATTCCTGCGGAGGACCCTGACGACTCGGAGGGACATCGATGGCGTGGACCTCGTCGTCCTGGACTCCCTCGAAGCCCTCGAGGTCCTCGCGAAGTTCACGGACCGGAGGTCGGAGCTGTTCCAGTTCTTCGAGTGGCTGCGCGACCTGGGCGCGACGAGCCTCGTCCTCGCGGAGGCCGCGTCCGAGGCGCCGTTCCTCAACCTCGAGGCGCCGCAGCCCCGCCGGGACGAGACGTTCCTCGCGGACGGGATCCTCGAGCTCAAGATGCACCCCATCTCCGACGTGGAGATCCAGCGCCGAATCCGGGTCACGAAGATGCGCGGGTCCCACCACAAGACCGGGTTCCACGCGCTCGTGTTCGACGACGGACGGTTCCAGGTCACCCCGGTCATCAACCCGTGAATGCCATGCCCAGCCCGATCATCTGCCCGAATTGCGCCGCCGCGAACCGTCCCGACGCGACGGCTTGCACGGCCTGCGGCCGGGCCCTCGAGGCGGCGGACGACGCGGCCCAGGACGGACTGAACGTGACGCTCCAGCGGGTCATGGGAGGCGAAGTGTACACCGCGGTGGTGCGAGAGGAGGGCCGGCGG
>DASQXV010000076.1:0-3881 GCA_035639595.1 Thermoplasmata archaeon
TTCCGATGGGGCGGGCCCGCTGGTAGAACATGCACCAGCAACTCCCTTGCTGTCGTGCGAGCGTCTCGAAATCGGCCAGGGTCCGAGAACTCAACTCCCGTACGGAGTACGCCATGGTCCCACGCCGTCCGTGGAGAAGCAACCCTACGACGGGGCTTGGCATGAACGTTCTGGCGAGCATCCTCTCCGAACCCGACCCGCAGCCGACCGTCCCGATTCAAACGGGAACCGGGCGAGGAAGGTGGACCGTGCGAAGGGGGCCCTGCCTCTTCGCGGGTGGACTCACGCGGGGACCTTCGCCTTCTTCTTTGCGCTCGGATGGCCTGCGGACTCGGAGAACATTTCGAGCGGTCTCTCCTTGCGCATCTTCTCCCCGGGAATGGGGACCGGATATTCTCCGGTCAGGCATCCCAGGCAGACATCGTCCCGGGAGTGTTTCAAGGCGGAGATCAGGCCCCGGAGGGACAGGTAGCCCACGCTGTCCGCGCGGATGAAGTCCACGATCTCCGGGACTGTCTTCTCGTTGGCGATGAACTGGTCCCGGGTCTTCATGTCGATCCCAAGGTAGCAAGGGAAGCGGATGGGCGGGCATCCGATGCGGACGTGGACCTCGCGGGCGCCTGCGTCCCGAAGGATCGCGACGATCTTCCGGATCGTCGTCCCTCGCACGATCGAGTCGTCCACGAGGACGACCCGTTTGTTCTTGACCGCGGACCGGATCGCGTTCAGCTTGAGCATGACCCCGGTTTCCCGCTCCGTCTGGTCCGGCATGATGAACGTCCGTTCGATGTAGCGATTCTTGATCAGCCCTTCGACGACCGGCAGTCCGGAGACGTGGGCGTATCCTTGGGCCTGGGCGCGCCCGGACTCGGGGACGGGGACGACGATGTCCGCGGGAATCGGATGCTCGTGGGCGAGCTGTTCGCCGATCTTCACGCGCGCGTCGTAGACCAACCGCTCGTCCAGGATGCTGTCCGGCCGGGCGAAGTACACCCACTCGAACATGCAGTGGGCTGTGTGGTTCGGATGGGGGAGCCGCGTCGATTCGAACCCGTCCGGGCGGAGCTCGACGATCTCCCCCGGCTTCAGGTCTCGGATGAACTTGTACCCTGGCAGCGTATCGAACACGACGCTCTCGGACGCGATCATCATGCGGCCGTTGCCCTGGCCGATGCAGAGGGGCCGGACCGCGAGCGGATCCCGGATCGCGTAGACGACGTCGTTGATCATCAGGGCCAGGCTGTACGCTCCCACGAGGCGGTTCGTGAACTCCCGCAAGGCCCTCTTCACGTCGCCCGTGTTCACGATCTCGTTCGCGAGGAGCCGCACGATGACCTCGCTGTCCGAAGTCGTCATGAAGGCCCAGCCTTTCTTGCTGAGTTCCTTGCGGATCTCGTCCGCGTTCGCGATGTCCCCGTTGTGGGCCAGCGCAATCTCCCCGTAGGACGTCTTGACGACGATCGGCTGCGCGTTCTCGATCACGCTCGAGCCCGTCGTCGAATAGCGGACGTGTCCGATGCCCGAGGTCCCGCGGAGGTCCATCAGGTCCTCCTTCGAGAAGACCTCGTGGACGAGGCCCATGCCGCGCTTCGCGCGCATCTCGCCGTTGTACACCGCGAGGCCCGCGCTCTCCTGGCCGCGGTGCTGGAGGATCCGCAGGCCGTAGTAGAGGTCCGAGGTCACGGGTCCCGTGCCCGCGCAACCGATGATCCCGCATTTCTCCTTTGGACGGAGGTCGGAGTACTCCGACGTCCCCGGGTCGACGGCCATGGTCAATGCCTCTTTGCCCAAGTGAAATTCCGGAGCCGTCGCGTCCGACCGAAGCCGCAGGAGGCGCAGTATCCCTTCTGCTTGTGGAACGAGTGACGCCCGCACCGGCGGCACCGGATGTGGACGCTCTTCCGTCCCATCTTGCCGAGCGACGCAGTCCCCTTCGTCATGGCGGCCACCCTACGTCAGGGGGAGATGTAGATGACGTTGTCTCCCCGGACGATCGCGAGGTCCATCTTCCGCTGGGACTGGTTGTCCTGCGTCTCCTCCGCGCTGCGGAGGACGAGGTTCATGTGCGGGTCGAATCCCTCGAGGATCCCGCGGTATCCGCGACCTCCTTTCAGCTCGACCATGACGTTCGAGTTGATGCGCTGGTTGAGAAGGGAGAGGGGCTTAATCATCGAGGCCAGTTCCTCCGAACGGGGCGCGCTACTTAAAGGTTTACGGGGGAGGCGAAGCGCGCCCTCCATTGTCCGGTCCGTCGCCCTTCGACGGATCGACGAGGAACCCCGAGGTCCGGAGCACGTCCATGCCGACGATCATGTGGTAGCGCATGTCCTTGCGGTCGGTGACGGCCGCCGCGATCTCGAATCGTCGGCCCGCGATCACGATCCGTGCGGGCACGACGTCCCGTTTCTCGGGTTCGTTCGCGGCGGAGGCGCGGATTCGGACGTGGTCCATCACGGGACCCAAGCCTGCGCGGGCCGCCAAGTCCGTGTCCAGGGTCGTGCGGGCCGCTCCCGTGTCGATCTTCGCTTGGACGGGGATCGCACCTTTCGGTCCGATGACGGTGACTTCTTCGACGGTCCCAATCGTTGTCCGCGTCTTCACGAGAGGATCGCCCATGGACACTCCATGCGCCCGAGGGCGCATTTGATTTATCGACCTATTCGCTTCGTCGATATAGCATTAACCGCATCATTCTCTCGCCTCGACACGTTTTTCTCCCGACCCACCGTACCGAATCGTCCCGGGGTGCGGGAGGGTCCGATGAAGGTCGGCGTGATCTCGAAGAAACCGACGTACTGGTCGACGAAGGCCCTCTTGAAGGCGATCCGAAAGCAGGGCCACGAGCCGACGTTCATCAAGACGGATGAGGTGCGCCTCGTCGTCGCGGGGAAGGACGAGGCGATCTTCGACGGGATCTCCCTTCGGTCCCAGGACGTCCTCATCCCGCGCATCGGCCGGTCGATGACGGACTTCGGCAAGATGCTCTTGCGGCAGCTCGAACTCATGCACGTCCGGACGACGCTGACCAGCGACGGGCTGATCACCGCACGGAACAAGTTCCTTGCCCTGCAGTCCCTGCGGGAGGCCGGGGTCGCGGTGCCGCGGAGCATCCTCCTCGCCTCCCGCCCGAACCTCGTCGAGGCCGGCCACCTCGTCCGGTATCCCGCGGTCCTCAAGATCCTCTCCGGCACGCAGGGGGTCGGGGTGATGCGGGTGAAGAGCCTCGAGGAGACGGCGTCGATCGTCGACACCCTGAAGTTCTTCGGCGAGGTCGTGTGCCTCCAGGAATACATCCCGAACCCGGGGGTCGACATCCGCGCCCTCGTCGTCGGCGACCGGGTCGTCGGTTCGATGAAACGCGTAGCGCCGCACAACGAATGGCGGGCGAACATCCACCTCGGGGCGAAGGGGGTGCCCGTCGAGCTGGACGATCACGCGAAGGAGGTCGCGGTGCGGGCCACGCGGGCCGTCGGACTCGAGATCAGCGGCGTGGACATGATCTTCCGGGGCGACACCCCGTACGTGCTCGAGGTGAACGCGTCCCCCGGGTTCCGCGGCCTCCTGGAGGCGACCGGCGTGAACGCCGCGGACGCGATGGTCGAATACGCGGTCCACAAGGCGAAGGCAGGAGACCCGAAACCTCCTTGACCGGCGAGGCCCTTCGCGGCCTCGATGGACGGCGCTCCGATCCCCGGGGACCGCGTGCGCGCGACGACGAAACACGGGACCTTGACCTTCGATGAGGTCGCCGCGATGCAACCCGGGATGGCGCGGCTCATGGATGAGCTGAGCCGGCGGTACTGGGTCCTGTACTACGCGGCGAAGGCCGGGAACTGGGACCTAGCTCGGTACATGGAGAAGGAGTCCGAGAAGATCCTTCG
>DASQXV010000077.1:0-13334 GCA_035639595.1 Thermoplasmata archaeon
CTGCGTGCCAGCCGGGAAGAGTGGCAGTGCGAAGCGCAGGAAGCCGTAGCCGCCGGCCTTCAGCAGGACGCCGGCGAGGATGATCGATCCCGCGGTCGGCGCCTCGACGTGGGCGTCCGGGAGCCAGGTGTGGAAGGGGAAGGAGGGCAGTTTCACCGCGAAGCCGAACAGGAAGGCGACGAAGAGCGGGATCTGAGTCCCGAGCGTTAGATATTGAATGGCCTGGCCGGTCGCATGCCGCTTCGCTCCGTGGAGGAAGGCCGTCATATCCAGCGTCGGCGCGTTCACCCCGTACACGGCCGCATTCACACTCGCGCTGTTGAAGTACAGGGCAAAGATCGAGAGGAACATGATCACAAAGCCAACGTGGGTGTAGACGATGAACTTGAACGCCGCGTAGCGTCGGTTCGCGCCGCCCCAGATCCCGATCAGGAAGAACATCGGGAGCAGGACGAGTTCCCAGAACACCGCGAAGATTAGAAGGTCGAGGGCGATGAACACCCCGACGAGGGCCATCTCCAGGAAGAGGAACAGGCCGAAGAACGCCCGGGGTCGCTGCTCCTCGTCCCAGTGGAAGACGATCGCGAGGGTCGTCAGCAGGGCCGTCAGCCAGATCAGCGGGACGCTGAGCCCGTCGACCCCCACGATGTAATTGAACCCGAATTGGCTCCACCAGCCGACCCGCTCCATATAGTACAGCGGAACGGATGGGCCCGGGATCGGCAACGCTACCTCGGTCGGCATCCCCAAGGCGATCTGCCACTCCGGATTGATCAGGGCGAGCAGGAGATCGGACGCGAGGAGAAGTTCGACGAGGCTGAAGCCGAGGGCGATGAACTTCGCGAACCGCTGGGTCGTGCCGAGGCCCCAGGTCACGAGGGCGCCGATCAAAGGGACGAGCCAGAGGGTCGAGAGGATGCCGACCACGTCATCGCCCTCCGAGGATACGCTGGATGAAACTGAGGCCGAACATCAAGATCGCGACGACGACGATCCCGACGACGACGACCCAGGCGTAATTCTGGACTTGACCGGTCTGCCGCTGCCGAAGCTGCCAGCTCGCCCGGATGGTCTCAAGGCTCAGGGCGTTGACCGCGCCGTCGATCACCTTCCGATCGAAGGCATCGGTCCCGCTGGCCGCGTACAAGCCGCCGCGGCCGACCGCATTCACGATCCCGTCGATCACGCGGCGGTCGAACCAGTCGAGGGCGCGCGCGAAGCCGTACACGACGACGCGGCCGAACGCATCATACGCGTCATCGATCCAGTAGCGCTTCTCGAACATCCGCCGCACGAAGGAGCTGCCTGGGACGCGGGTGAACCGGTCCGCGGAGACGCGCCTCGTCTCGTAGACGGCCCAGGCCAAGAGGACGCCGAGGATCGCGACGCCGAGCGACACGCCTTCGAGGAGATACTCGCCCGCGGGCACGCCGACCAGCGGCACGGCATTGCGGGCCTCCGCGAAGAACACGAAGTTCCCGAACCCGCCCATCGCGTAGGCGAGGAGTCCCGAGAGGAAGGCGAAACCCGCCAGGACGATCAACGGGGTCGTCATCACCCGGGGCGACTCGTGCGGGTGCTCGTGTCCGCGGTACTCTCCGCGGAACGTCAGGAACCAGAGGCGGAAGGCGTAGAACGCGGTCAGGAACGCGGTCCCGATGCCGAGGAGCCAGAGGACGTAGAAGAGGGGATCGTCCGCGCCCGCCTCGAACGTCACAGCGAGGATCTCTCCCTTCGAGAAGAACCCGCTGAAGGGGATGATTCCCGCGAGGGCGAGGGCCCCGAACAGCATGGCCCTCGAGGTGATGGGCATCGATGTCTGCAGCCCGCCCATCTCCCGCATATCGTTCGTGTGGACGGCATGGATGACGCTTCCCGCGCCGAGGAACAGGAGGGCCTTGAAGAAGGCGTGGTTGAACAGATGGTACAGGGCCGCGCTGTATCCGGCGGAATCCGTCGGCTCGCCCCGCGCGAGGGCGGTCGCCATCACGTAGGCCCCCGCGCCGAGGCCGAGGAACATGTATGCCAGCTGGGAGATCGTCGAGAAGGCGAGGACGCGCTTGATGTCGTTGTTCACGACGGCCATCGAGGCCGCGAAGAGGGTCGTGAATCCGCCGATCACGGCGACGACGAGGATCGCCTCGAACGGCGGGGGGACGCCGGGGGCCGCAAAGGGGACGAGGAAGATGAACGACCTCGCCGTCAGGTAGACGCCGGCCTTAACCATCGTCGCGGCATGGATGAGGGCGCTGACCGTCGTCGGGCCCTCCATGGCATCCGGGAGCCAGGCGTGGAGGGGGAACTGAGCGGACTTTCCCACCGCCCCGCCGAACAGGAGGAGGGGGATGAGGGTGAGGAGCTCCGGCGTCAGCGGGGTCGGGTAGAGGGCGGCCATCCGGGCCTGGATGCCTTCGAAGGAGAGGGTGCCGAAGACGTTCCAGATGATCAGGACTCCCGCGAGGAAGAGCACATCGCCCACGCGGGTCACGAGGAACGCCTTCTTCGCGGCCGCGGCGGCCTCGGGCTTGTGGTACCAGAAGCCGATCAGGAGGTACGAGCAGAGGCCCATTATCTCCCAGAAAATCAGGAGCTGGAGGAAGTTGTCCGCGCTGACGGTCCCGAGCATCCCCGTCGCGAAGAGGCTGACCTCGGCGTAGTAACGCGGCTTGCCCTCCTCCTCGTGCATGTAGCCGAGGGAGTAGATGAAAATCAGGAGACAGAGGAAGGATACGAGGACGAGCATCAGAGAACTCAGATTGTCGATGAGGATCGAAATCCGGATCTCGTTCCCGAGTATGCTAGGAAGCCAAACGTAGCCGTCGATGGTCTTGGGCACGAAGTTCCCGCCCAGGCCGCCTCCTTGGAGCACCTGGACGAAAATGAAGAGCGAGAGGACGAAGGAACCGGCCATTGCCGCGACGGTCATGTAGCCGCCCCCTTCGTTAAGGCGGCGTCCAATCGTCCCCGAGACAAGGAACGCCCCCAGCGGAAACAGGAGGATGAGCCAGACCGCTCCCTGCGGGAAGAAGAGCAGGATCAGGCCACTCAGGACGGCGATGACCAGGCCGGAAATGCCGATCTGATTGGCCCAGGCGTTCGCCATCATCCCTCACCACTTCAGGATGCGGACCTTGTCCAGCTCGATGGTGCCGTGGGTCTGGTAGATCGACAGGAACACCGCGAGCCCGACCGCGGCCTCCGCCGCCGCGACCGCGATGCCGAGGAGGGCGAACACCTGGCCGCTCGCATCGCCGCTGTACGAGGAGAAGGCGACGAAGTTAAGGATCGAAGCGTTCAGGATGATCTCGATCGACATCAGCACGATGATCCCGTTCTTTCGGGCGAGGACCCCGAACAGGCCGATGCAGAACAGCATCGCGGACAGGAGCAGCTCGTACTCGAGGGGGATCAGGGGCCCACCTTCCCCGGCTCGTCCATCTTCGCGAGGTAGACGCCGCCGATCATCGCGGCCCCCAACAAGATCGCAATCAAGATGACGGCCACGCCGAACCCTTCGAACAGCGTGTTCGCGATCCCGTTCCCCGCCGTCGCGTTGGGGTCGTACACGGGGATCGTCGTCGGCGAGTCAGGCCACGCGACCGGCCCGAGGAAGGCGAGGGCCATGACGACGAAGAGGGCGCCCGCAGCCCCCGCGACGGAGAGCTCCCGCAGGGTCACCTTCATGGCAAGGTCTCCTCCAGAGGGGCGAGCGGCTCGCCCGCCTCGTCCATGATCTTCCGCCGGGTGAGCATGAGGCCGAACACGAAGAGGACCGGGACGGCCCCGGCGTACACGAGAATCTGGATGAGGAAGACGAACTCGCTCAGGAAGAGGAGGTAGATCGCCCCGATTGTCACGAGGGTCATCGCGAGCCAGAAGGCCGCGCGGACGAGCCGACGGTTGATCACGACGAGGATGGAGCCGATGACCTCGAACGCGCTCAGGACGACGAACGCGATGAGCTCCCAATCAATGGCCACGACATCCCGTCCTTCATTCCCACGCGGTGGCGGCCATCTCTGTATTCACCCGAGCGCTCGGAGGCCCGCCGCCACGAGGATCGCGAGGAGCGAGTACGGGATCAGCCGCTTCCAGCCGATGTTCAGGATCTGATCGATCCGTACGCGGGGGACGGACCAGGAAAGCCAGACGAAGAACGCGGACAACAGGTAGATCCGCAGCAGGAACCACACCTCCTCCGGGACGATCGGGACGGCTACGCCCCCGACGGAAAGCGTCACGAAGACGGGACCGCTCCATCCCCCCAAGTAGAGGATCGAGATGAGGGCGGAGGCCGCGAGCATTCGAAGCCACTTGAACGCGAAGACGATGCCGAACCGCATCCCGCTGTATTCCGTCGTCCAGCCCTCGACGAGCTCGGCCTCCGCCTCCGGGATGTCGAAGGGGACGCGCTCCATCTCGGCGATCATGGCGACCGAGAAGACGAGGAACCCGAGGACCTGGGGGCCGAAGACGTACCACGCGGGGAGGGGCAACGAGGACCCAAAGAGGACGAGCGGCCGGTCCTGCTGCTGGACGATCGTCATGGGATTCAGGGAACCCGTGAAGACCACGAGGGCGATCACCGCGAGGACCATGGGGATCGAATAGGAGAGGAGCATGGCCGCCGCGCGGAGCCCGCCGACCAGGGTGTACTTGTTGTTCGCGGACCAGCCCGCGATCAAGATGCCGAGCGGGGCAAGGGAGAACGCCGCGAGGATGAACAGGATGCCGAGGTCGAGGTTCGCGACGTAGAAGCCGCTGCTCCAGGGGAGGACGGCGAAGACCATCAGCGTGGAGGAGGCGATCAGCACGGGGGAGATGTGGAACATCGCGGAGTCCGCGTTCCGCGGCGTGATGTTCTCCTTCTGGATGAGCTTGACGCCGTCCGCGAGATTCTGCAGGTAGCCCATGCCTTTGTGGGTGGGCCGTCGCGTGCGGTTGAACGGCCAGAACGGGAGGGACCACACAGAGATCATGATCCCGTACCGGTCCTGGAGGCGGCTGTACAGCTTCCGTTCGACCCACATGACGGTGAAGAGGTTGGCAACCGTGACCCACATGACGACGACGGTGCCGACGAAGAACCATGTGAAGAACGTCACGACCGGGTCCGAGCCGAGCCAGTCCCCGAACCCCCGGAAGGGTGGGGCGGGGCCGGACATCGCGTAGGCCATCTGTTGGAAGAACCAGAGGATCGCCCCCATCGCGATCTTGCAGGCTTCGAACAAGCTCGGGACGAGGGGGGCGCTCACTTGTCCATCTCCCCGACGCAGACGTCCACGGACCCCAGGATGGCAACCACGTCGGCGAGCTTGTTCCCTCGGAGCAGCATGGGCGTTGCCGCCATCGTGCAGAACACCGGGCTCCGGATCTTGACCCGGTAGGGCCGATCGTCCCCGTCTCCGATCACGAAGAAGAGGGCCTCCCCCCGCGAGTCTTCCGTCTTGGCGTAGCCTTCGCCCTCCGCCCGCCGCGGAGGCTTGACCCGATAGGGCCCGGTCTTCGGCATCTTCTCCAGGGCTTGAAGGACGATCCGGCAGGACTCCTTGAGCTCGTTGAATCGACACACGAAGCGAGCGTACGAATCTCCGACCCCTCCGTCGTGCCACACCTGCGGTTCAAAGTCGATTTCCTCGTACGTCTCGTAGGGATCCAGGCGACGCAGGTCGACGTTCACGCCGCAGGCTCGCAGGTTCGGGCCCGTGACGCCCCAGTTGATCGCGTCCTGGGTGGTGATCCGGCCGATGCCCTCCGTCCGCATGCGGAAGACCTTCGATTCGTGGAAGATCTTCGGGTACTCGTTCTCCACCTTCTCCAGGAAATGTTCGATGCTCCGCCGGCACATCGCCTCGAAGTTTTCCGGCAGGTCATTCCGCACGCCGCCCACTCGCGGGTAGTTCTGGTTCATCCGTGCGCCGGACATCAGCTGGATCAGGTCGAGGAACAGCTCCCGTTCGCGAAGGCACCACAGGAGGCCGGTGAGCAGACCGAGGTCCGGACCGTAGGACGCGAGCCACATGAGATGGGAGGCAATCCGTTGCAGCTCGAGGGCGATGACGCGGATCCACTGGCCGCGCTCGGGGGTCTCGATCCCCATCATCTTCTCCACGGCGAGGCAGTACGCGTGGGACCAGGTGATCGAGGAGACGTAGCACAGGCGGTCCGTCAGGACGACATTCTTCTGGAACTCCCGCACCTCCATGATCTTCTCGTACCCGCGATGAAGGTAGCCGATCTCCGGCTTCGCGTCCGTGATCGTCTCCCCGTCGACCTTGACTTTCATGTTCCAGAGGCCATGGGTCATGGGGTGCTGCGGCCCCATGTTGATCCAGAACTCGGGCACTCATTTCCCCCCACGGAGTTTGCGTCGGGTGATGTACTGCCGGTCGACCTCTTGGGCGAAGTCTTTCCGGAGGGGGTGGAACTTGAAGTCCTGCGGCAGGAGGATCCGCTCGAGGTTCGGATGCCCTTCGAACGTGATGCCCATGAGGTCCCAGCCTTCCCGCTCGTGGTAGTTCGCGGCGTTCCAGAGGCCTGTGACGCTCGCGATTTTCGGGTCGTCGTAGGGGATGCGCGCGGTCGCCTGGACCGTGCAGCCATTGTAGTAGTTCTCGACGTGGTAGATCGACTCGAAGCGATCCTTCCAGTCGACCGTCGTGATGCACGAGAGTTGCTCGAACCCGAGGGTGTCCTTGAGGTAGGTGCACACGGGAAGGAGGTGCTCCCGGTCGAACGCGATCTCGACGAGGCGCGGGCGGCCCACTCGGGCGGCGAGGAGCTTCGGACCGAATGCGGCCTTGAGCTGGCCCAGCACCTCCTCCTCGATGCCGTCCACGGGGCGACCCGTGATCCTCGGCGTGGCCGAGACGACGACGCTCATATCTGGATGACCTCCTCCTTCTTCAGCGCGTACTGCGTCGCCACGAACATGATCCCGAGGAAGGCGAAGATCGAGAACTTCGCGAAGGGGGACCCGGATCCGAGGAGGCCTCCCCAGGCGAAGGCCCAGAGGAGGAGGAAGACCGCGGCGACATCGAAGACGACGAAGATCAGGGCGAACATGTAGTACTGGAAGTGGAACTGGATCTGCGCCTCCCCTTCCGGCATCTCCCCGCACTCGTACGTCAGGTCCTTCAGCGGGGTCGGGTGGTCCGGCCGGAAAAGCCGGGTCATGAAGAAGGTGCCCAGGGGGAACATGAGGGCGATGACGGCAAAGGTGACGACTGGAGCGTAGTCCTCGAGGGCCATCGTCAACGCGAGAAATTGGTCCGGCTATTAAACCTCTCGTTATGACGGCGTCCATCTGGAGGAGGCGACGCGGGCCCGGGTGCCTCGCGAAAGCGCGGCGCGTACAGATTGCACAACGGGATCCGGTCACGCAACCGTTTATATTCTGGGATCCGGTTGGATTGGGACGATGGAGATCGAGCGGCGTCTGCCTCCGGGACAGCGCGAGGTGCGCAAATGGCCCCGGCTCGACCTCGGCATCGTGCCGCGGTTCGACCCGGCCGCGTGGGACCTCCGCGCGGACGGTGCCGTCGACCGGCCTCTGCGGTGGACTTACAAGGAATTCCTGGCCCTCCCGGCGACGAAGGTCCTTTCCCCGTTCCATTGCGTGACGGGCTGGACCACGTTCGACAACGAATGGGTTGGCGTTACAATGAAGGAGGTCGCGGAACGAGCGCAGGTCCGCCCCACCGCGCGGTTCGTCACGTTCCGATGCGACGACGGATACACGACCTCTCATCCCCTGGAGGTCCTGTACGACTCCGACGTCCTGCTGGTCCACCAGTGGGATGGGAAGCCCCTGCCGTTGGAGCACGGCGGTCCGGTGCGCCTCCTCGTCCCGAAGAGGTACGCCTACAAGAGCGCGAAATGGGTCCGGGCCCTCACTTTCACCGAGCAAGAAGAACTCGGGTATTGGGAGGTCCGAGGGTACAGCAATACAGCAGACCCATTGACCGAGGACCGCTACTCCTTCTGAGTTGTGCAGAAAGTCCATATGCCGCGCGTCGCTTGCTCAACGGACCTCTTGTGGAACGCAGTGCGGACGAGACCGGGCGGCGGGAGGAGCGACGCATGTCGTTCTTCGAACACCTCGAGGAGCTTCGGCAGCGCCTCAAGGTCGTGGTCGTTGTGTTCCTCGTTGTGTTCGTCATCATGCTGGGCTTCGCGATCGAGCCCGTCGCGGTCGCGGGTACGACCGTCTATCTACCCGTGCCGGCCGTGGATCAGAGGATCACGATCCCGGGCCAGCTCATCGCCCTGCTGGACACATCCATCGTCAGGGGGAGCGCGAACCTCACGGTTCTGAGTCCTGCCGAGGCCTTCGTCGCGAGCGTGAAGGTCGCGATGTTCCTCGCGGCGGTGATCACCTCCCCCGTGTCCACCTACGAGTTCTGGCAGTTTCTGGCTCCGGGCCTCAAGCAAAACGAGCGCCGTCTAATCGTCCGGGTCACCCTCCCGGTCGTGGCCCTGTTCATCGCCGGAGTCGTCGTCTCGCTCCTCGTGGTCCTTCCCTTCACGTTCACCTTCCTTTACTCCTTCGCGGGAGCCATCGGTGCCACCGCCCTCTTGCAACTCGACGGGTTCCTCGATTTCGTCCTGTGGTTCAGCCTCGCGTTCGGCCTCGCCTTCGAGCTCCCCGTGGTCATGTACGCCCTCTCCTACTTGGGGATCGTCCCCCCAGAGTTCTGGAAGAAGAATTGGCGGTACGCCACGATCGCGATCTTCGTCTTCGGTGCGGTCATCACGCCGGATGGGAGCGGCATCACGATGATGCTCGTCGCCCTGCCGATGCTGTTCCTCTACGTCGCGGGCTACGTCGCGGTCGTGCAACGACACAAGCATGTTGCGGGCCAGCGGACGACCCTTGCGAAAAGCTCTTAACTCGGGCCTCCTTCGACGGTTCGGGAGGAGTCGCGATGGCCGGCTTTCCGACGGGCCCCCTGACCGCCCAGTTGCCCAGCGGCTTCGAGTGGATCATCCTCCTCATCATCATCGCCGTCCTCTTGCTGTTCGGCCCGCAGAAGCTGCCCGAGCTCGCCCGGGGATTCGGGCGGGCCCTCGGAGAATTCCGTCGCGGGAAGATGGAGGTCGAGCGGCAGATCTCGACGGAACTTTCGGAGATGGACGCCCGAGACATGAGGACCCGCGTCGAGAAGGCCGCGGGCGCCCTGAAGATCCCCACGGTGGGCAAAAGCGAGATGCAGATGAAGCTCGACATTGCCCGCGCGGTCGACAAGGCGCCGGAGGACCAGGTGATCTCTGCCGCGCAGGCCGTCGGCGTGTACAGCAGCGGCGCGGACGTCCAGCGACTCCGGGAGCAGATCATCAAAGCCCTGAATGTCTGAGCGCGCCTCGGGATACGCGCAGTACCTTTATCCGAGGGCCGGTTTTATCCGCGGCGTCCCCAGGGGCCTCGTGCATGGGCTATCAGGTGTCCCGGTCTTCGCCCGATCCGTCGACCTCGAGGAGCCTCGACTACTCCTATCGCCGCCTGGTCAATACCCTGGGGCCAGAACGGGTTGCGCGCTCCGAGTTCGAACGGATGGTCTACAGCCACGACTTCGCCTCCCTTCCCAAAGTGGCGCTCTTCCAATGGCGCCTCTACCCGGACTTCGTCGTCCTGCCCAAGACGACAGAAGAGGTCTCGGCCCTCGTCAAACTGAGCGACGAGAGCCTCCTGCCGATCACCCCGCGAGGCGGGGGAACAGGCTGGTACGGCGGCGCCGTCCCGAACCGAGGCGGCGTCCTAATCGACATGCGGAAGATGAACCAGATCGGCCCCCTGAACCCGGAGGCCCGCACGGTCACCGCGGAGGCCGGCGCGACGTGGAAGGACCTGGAAGACTACGTGGATTCGAAGGGGTTCGCCCTGCGGTCGGTCCCGCTCAACGCGATCGGCAGCACGGTGGGCGGGGCCATCAATTCCGCCATCGCGGGATTCGGGGGGCTGCGCGGGGGGAGCCTGCGGGACGCCCTCGCCAACCTTGAGGTCGTCCTCCCGGACGGCAGCCTCCTCAAAACGGCGCAGGACGCAGACGCCGGCGGACAGATGGCCGACCTGACGCCGTTGTTCATTGGCGCCGAAGGGACCCTCGGCATCGTCACGAGAGCCGTGCTTCGTCTCCTCCCGAGGCCGGAGGTGACGAGGCCCAACGCCTACGCGTTCCAGGATCGCGAGGCCGCGGCACGATTCCTCAAGGGGATCGTCGACGCGGGCTTGGCTCCCTATCATGCCGCCCTGATTGACCGAGACCATTTCGTGTTCGAGCGGGCCTTGCGGCCGGACACGCCCGATCCCGTGGACCTCGCCCTGGTGACCGTCCAGGGATCCAAGGACGAGGTCGCCGACCAGGAGAAGGCGCTCGAGGCCGTCGCGGCGAAGGACTCGGGCACGAAGCTTCCCCCCGCCGTGGGCGAGGGCCTCTGGCGGGAGCGGTACAACAACTACAGCGCGCGCCGCCTCAGCCGCGGACTCACGATCTCCTACAACCTCGTCCCCCTCCGCCGACTCCCCGAGGCGGTCGAGACGGCCCAGCGCCTGCGGGACAAGCTCAAGCTCAATGGCTCCGTCCAAGCGCACCTCGTCGACACGACGACCGCGGCCTTGGAGCCGTATGTGCTCATGGACGACACGCGCCCATCGGGCGGCACGGCCCTCGGATTCGTGAAGCGGATGGGCGACGCGGCGTTCAAGATGGGCGGGCATTCGATGGGGTTGGGCCTCTTCCTCGTCTTCAACTTGCGAAAGATGCACCGGAACGCGAGGACCGCGTATTCTGCGGTCAAGAGCGTAATCGACCCTCGGAAGAAGGTCAACGGCGGGAAGACGTTCGAAGTGTGGACGAGATACCCGTGGCCCGGGATGCGGGAGATCCCCCCGCGCGGCATGGCCATTGGGCTCGAGTTCGCCGCGATCCTCCGGCGGGTCAAGCCCACCCGCGATCGATTCGTGCGGGCCTACGAGCGCGCGAGGGGGTGACCCGATGGGCCTCCTCCGGGATTGGAATTACGTCGAACGGGCGGTCCAGATCCCCGCCCTCTCCGAGATGATCCGCGAGGCCCTGATCCGCGCTCTCTTCGTCCGCGACGATCGGGTGCTCCCGCGGGACCTGATCGCCGACCTGAACCGCGTTCCCCCGGTGACCGTGAAGGTCAAGGACGAGGGGGAGGTGCGGAAGCTGATTCGGGTCCTGAACGGCCAGGAGAGCACCCTGACCCTCGGCCTCTCCGCGGAGGACTACCATTACTTCCGCACCCAGCTCGGCGTGGGCCGGGCCCGCGAGTTCGGCGTGGTCCCGAGGCCCCGGGTCCTCCTGACGTACGACTGGATCGTCCCGGAGCAGAGGGGCGTGCAGCTCGACTTCACGGGATACGCGGGCATCGAGTTCGCGGAGGACGGCCACCGGGCGATCGCCCAGGTGGGGGCGACATGGAAACAGCTCTACGACGACGCCCTGTCGAAGGGCCATGCCGTGCCCTTCGTCCCGACGGTCCCGCTCGACTTCGCCGTCGGAGATGCCTTGTGGGGGGACGCTCCGTTCACCTCATTCCGCGGGGAATTCGGCGCCTACGTGAACGCGCTCCGCACGATCTCTCCCTACGGGCATCGATCTCGCGTGGGCTTCGACGAGGTCGCGAACAACGGGACGGCGTACGACCTCCTCCACGCGACGCTGCCGCTGGCCGCGGAGTTCTTCATCCCGGTCGAGGCGGCCCTTCGCCTCGAGCCGAAGCCGGCCGCGCGCCGAATCCTGACGTACGCTTTCGACGACGGCGCCAAGCTGTCCGCCTCGCTCGACCGGCTCTCCCGGACGGCGTCCGGGGTCGACTGGGTCCACATCACGGATGGCGTGGCGGCGAAGACCCTTCGGCCGACCGCGGCGGCGGAACCCTACACGGTCCAGGTCTCCATCTCCACTACGACCACGGGTCAGCCCGCGAAGGAGAAGGCGATCGATGCCGCGATGGCCGGGTTCAAGACGAAAGGGACGGACACCCCGACCCCCTTCGATCCGCCCCCGGCGGCCTACCGCAAGACGGCCGACGCTGTCGGGCGCTCCCTCTTCGTGGGCGAGGTCCGTCTCCCCGCGAAGCAGGTCGGCGACTTCGTCGGACAGGTGAAGGCCTTCGGCGACCAGAGCGCCGCGAAGGCCGGCGTCTACGCGAGCCTGCGGGACACGGGGACCGCGTCGGTGTTCCCCTTCTTCGCGGCCCCGAAGGACCGGATCAAGGTGCACGACCTCTCGAAAGGGGTGCGGACCCTCGCCGCGAAGGTCCAGGGCGCGGTCTTCACCTCCCGACTCGCCCACCTCTGGGAGGAGGACCCCGGATTCCTCCGGCGCATGGCCCTCCTGCGGTCCCTCAAGCTCGAGATCGACACGGCCCACGTCGTGCAGCCGCTCGTGGCGCCCTAGGCGGGCTCACATCTGCGGCGCGCCGCACGCGGGGCAGATCGCCTGGTCCCTCTGCAACGGCCCCTGGCAGGCGATGCACACGCCGGTCCGGATGCGAATCGGGAACATCGCGACGAAGACGCCGAGCGGGACGAAGAGGACGGAGTACCAGTACTGCGCGGTGACGAGCCCCTCGAACCCGATCGCGAGGAGGAAGACGCCGGCGATCTTCATGACCACGATGCCGCGCTGGACCCGCGGCAAATTCTTGATCGTCTGGATCTCCTGCTTGTACGTGAGCCGCGGCTTCTTGCGGGCCTTGAGGACTGGTGCGGTGGCGCCGGACTCGGACACCTCAGGCCTCCTCCGCGGGCTCCTCGGGCTCTTCTGGCTCCTGGGGGGCCGGAGCCGGGGCGGGGGATGGGGCGGGCCGCGGCGCCGCCGTTGCGGGAGCCGCGGGCTTCGCCGGAGGGGCTGCGGCGGCAGGCCGAGGGGCGGGAGCCGGTGCCGTGGTCGACACGACCCGACCGTCCTTCACCTCGAACCCGAATTTCGTCACCATCGTGATCGCGTCCACGGGGCAGACGATCGCACACTTCTCGCATCCGACGCAGTTGTCGTCGATGATAACGGCCTTGCGGGAGGTGTACGAATAGTCCGGCAGGGCGAACTTGCGGTCCACCATGTCGATCGCCTCGAAGGCACAGTTGTCGAAGCAATGGGTACAGCCCATGCAGATCTCTTCTTCCACGATCGCCAGGGTGCCGCGGCCTCGGATGTATTCCTGGGTCCGGACCTTGAAGCCGGTCTTGTACCGGTCCTTCGCGAGCTGCAGGTTCATCTGCCGCACCCCGCGGTAGTAGGCCACGAGGGGGTCCGCCGGTTTTGCGGGGGCCGGGGCCGGCGCGGGCGGGGTCCCGGCGGGCGGCG
>DASQXV010000078.1:0-21809 GCA_035639595.1 Thermoplasmata archaeon
GGTCATCCGGAACGTCCGAGTAATACGTGTAGTCGAAGTTCGCGGTCGAGTATCGTGTCGTCGGGTCGGGGAACGGGCAGAGGTACGAAGTGAACGAATCGAGGCCCGCCGTCTCATGCTTCGTGACCCAGGTGTAGTCGCCGTTCACGCGAATCACGCCCGCCAGCTCTGGACTGCACCAGGGGTCTGCCCCGTGGTGGATCTGGTTCACGCTCACCGCGATGAGCAGGTTTCGGTGCGGGTCGAGGTCCATGTCGTCGCGAGCGCCGTCCTGGTCCGTGTCGACATTCAGCGGATTCGTGGCCTTCGTGTTGATTTCGAAGCCGTCGGACCACGTGTCGCCATCCGTGTCGACCCGGTTCGGGTCCGTGATCCATGCATCGGCCCCATACGTCGTTTCCTCCGAGTCGTTCAATCCGTCGCCGTCGGAATCGGAAAGGATCGGGGAGGTGCGGAGGGTGAAGGAGAGCGCGTACTCTTCGAGGAGACCCCCGGTCACGGGCGAGGAGACCTCGAGGGTGTAGCGGCCTCCGTGTGAGCCGAACGCCGTCGTGACTTCGGCGGAGCTGTAGCTATACAGGCCGGTACCGACCCGGTCGCGGAGGACGATGGTCGTAGGACCTTTCGTGAGAGTCACGCGGAAGTTCGATACGTTGATCGTCGACAGGCCGTATCGGACATCGACCCGCTCGACCTCGCCCGCGAAGGTGGCCTCCAGAGGAACGGTAATGGACCTCCCGACGGTGTTGCGGGTCGGGATCGAGAACTCGATCGCGTACTTCTCTTGGCCGTCCATCAGGCCGTCGTCGTCGGTGTCCGCGTCCGAGGGGTCCGTTTTCACCCGGTACACGGAGGTGCCCGCGAACTCCTGGTCGTCTCGCAGCCCGTCGCCATCGCTGTCCTCTGCGTAAGGCAGCGTCGTGATGGATCGGGACTCGACGACGCCATTCACCGTGAGCGTGAGCGTACGGGCCGTGACTTCCACGTTGTCCGCAATCGTGTCCTTGTCGGTATCCGTCAGGGTCGCATTGCTGTTGTAGGTCACCAGCTCGGCCCCGTCGGACAAGGAATCTCCGTCCGTGTCGGAGAGGATGGGGTTGGTGATGGTCCGATCCACGCCAAGTGTGTATTCCTCTCCGTCCGAAAGTCCGTCCCCGTCCGTATCCCAGACGGTCGGACTCGTCTTCACGGTCATCGTTGTCACAACGCCATTCACCGAATAGGTGATCGAATGGGATGCCACTTCGAAGTCGTCCCTGGACCCGTCTCCATCGCTATCGACGGCCGTGGGGTATGTGAAGTGCGTCTTCACCTCGGCGCCGTCGCTCAAGGTGTCCCCATCCGTATCCGCCTTCGCGGGATCGCTCCGCTCCTCGACCCGCAGCGCGAACGAGGTTAGGCTCCCCGCCGTCGAGCCCGTGACCCAGTCCCGGATGACGATGCGCCATGTGAGGGAAGAGTGGAAGAGGGCCGGGCTAAACTCTGGCGGCAGGATCCGTTGCTCCCGCTCGGCCCGCGTCGCTTGGCTGTGAGGCTTCGTCAAGTCCGCCACGACGGTGAAGGCGGGACCACCGGGTGGACCGTCCCCGTTCGCCGTGGACACCGTGATTTCGTGGTACGCCGTATTGCGGGCCCCGTCGAAGGCCGTCGCCCGAACCCGGTGCGTGCCGTTGGATACGGAGCGGGTGTCCCACGGGACCTCGTAGGGAGGAATGCGGTCGGAGCCGATCCCCCGGTCGTCGACCGTGAACGCGACCTCGGAGATTCCGAGGTTATCGGCCGCAGACGCAGTCACCGTGGCGGCCCCGGCGAGGGAGGCCCCTTGCACGGGGCTCTTGATCGAGACGGTGGGAACGGTGTTGTCGACCGCCACGCTCACGGAGGCGGTGGCCTTGACGCCGGCTCCGTCCTTCGCTTCGGCGGTCAGGATGTGCAGTCCTTGGCGGAGCGAGGCCGTCCCCCAGTCGTACCCATACGCGTACCCGTCGAAGTTCCCAAGGATGGAGAAGTAGGAACCCGAGTCGATCCGAAGGCGCACCGATGCGATGCCGTCCGCGTCGACCGCGCGGACCCGGACTCGAACCGTGCCCGCGACGGAGGTCAGGCTGAGCGGCGCGACGAAGGAGACGCTCGGTTTCGCGGCGTCCTGGATCGATACCGGGATCCTCGCGGAGGCCACCGATCCGAGCTTGTCGATGGCCACCGCGATCAGATCGTACGCCCCTGACGGATACGAATTCGCATCGAATGAAATCGAGAAGGTGTTCGCGGCGGACGGCGCCGACGCGTTCCCGAGGAAGGAGGTCCCAAGGAAGAACGCGACCTGGGCGATCGTATGTTCCGCGGGCACCTCAGCCCTCACCGCAACCGTGCCCGCGAGGACTTGGTTCGCGATCGGTTCCGTGATCGAAACGCCGACGAGTCGCCTGCCCGGGTCCCACACGTATCGGTCGACCCACGCCGTCCCGTTCCAGTACCCCACCTGGACGGTCAGCTCGGACTTCGCGGGATGGGCGAGGGCGAACTCCGCGAAGCTGCCGTTCACGATCCCCTGCCAAGGCTGCAACGTGGTGGTCGCGGTCTCCGTTCCCCCGTCGACGATCGGTTTCGGCAGCTCCGTTGCCGTCGCCCGCTGCGTGTAGAGGGTGCCCATCTCGTATCCGTCCGTCAGGCCGTCCGAGTCCGTGTCCGGATCGGCCGCCCGGGCGATTGCGGAGTGAAAAAGGACCATCGTCAGGAGGAGGACACAGGCGATTGCGCAGGCCCGCACGATCGGACGCAGGGCCCTCCGCGATCGTTGCGCCTCCGGCGCAATGCGTTGCCGGATTTCCAGGAAGCCCCGGACTTCGGGCTCTGCAAAGTTCTCCAACCCTCCATTCGAATCCTCCACGCCTCTCGCCCCCCGTTGTCTCGGGCCATGCCCGTGTGCGGACTTAAGGAGGGATTGCCGGAGCCGTGCCAAAGCCGTACCATAGAATTGCCAAATCCACACCGGGGAGCCCGTGCGAGCGGCCGCCGGTCGTGGACGCGACCGCAGGCCTTGCAGCCCGGGGTGTCAACCGGCGGTAAGGCTCTGGAAAGCGCAGCGATTATAGGGGAGCGGCTCCATCGGTCCCGGCCCGAGTCGCGTGGAGGCGGGATTCGTGCAGGCTCAGGACCGCCTGTGGTCGGACTTCAGCTTCGTCGCGTCCAGTGCCTACCGGGAGAAGGTCATCTTGGCCCTGGCTTCGGGCCCGAAGCTCCCGAACCAGATCGCGAAGGACACCGATCTTCGGCTGAGCCACGTGAGTCGGGCGCTCCGCGAGCTCGCCGGGCGGGAGCTCATCGAGTGCCTGACGCCGAGCGCCAAGGGCCCCGGCCGATTGTACGCGCTCACGGGAATCGGAGGCGACCTGATGGCCTACCGCGAGGCCGCGAGTCGAAGGTTCGCGCCGGGCCCCAAGGATCCCCAGATGATCGGATTCATCCCGAAGATCCGCGGCGCATCCCTCGTCCGGGCCATCGCCTTCGTCCGCGGGTCGAAGGGAAAGGCCGCGGTCCAGGACGCCCTGAAGGACTGGTCCGTGAATCCCGATGCGCTCACGGACGACATGTGGGTCTCCGCCGAAGCCTACGACGAATTCCTGGAGCTGCTTGAATCCAAGTTCGGGGACGGGGCCTACGGGTTCATCCGGACCCTGTATCGGCACGTGATGCCCGGCGTCTCGACCGTCCGAGAACACCTTCCGAAGACCGTCGTGCGTGCGCCCCTCCCGGAACTCGCGCCCATCGTGTACGCGAAAGAATGGAACTACGGACGGCTCGTCGTGAGGAGGGGCCCGCGGCAGGCGACGTTCAGCCACTTCGATTGGATGCCCACCCCTTCGTTCTGCGCGATGTTCCACGGCACGTACGAAGGGATCCTGCGGGCCCGGACGGCCGAGGGGACCGTGACGAAGACCCGGTGCATCCGCGCGGGCGACGACCGGTGTGAGTACGTCGCGTCGTGGTGACATGCGGACCGTAGGTTTTCCTCCGGCTAATTGCGAGGGAAGCGCCGCGGAGAGCCTGCCCTGGCTAAACCGGCGGGTTCGCCTCGGTGGCTTCAGGGATCATCACGGCCCTGTCGCAGTACGGGCACGTGACCCGTTCTTCCGGGAAATACCACGCGTCCACGTTTCCCCCGCAGTTCGGACAGACGCCGACGAAATGGGCACGGCCCTCGTCCCCGTCCTGGGCGACGAACTCGTCCGACGTGCGGTCGATCACGCCCTTCACGAGGCCGTCGTCGATCGCCTCTCCGAGGAGCTTCTCCGTCTCATACCGCGTCTTCCCGATCCGCTGGGCCATCGTATCGAGCTTGATCCGCCTCTGGGATTTCGTCCAGGTCGCGAACTCGAGGACCGCGCGCTCGTGGCGCCACTGACGGACCCCGAGGACGATCGAGACGACCCCAGGGATGATCGTGATCGGCCCGCAGAGGTACAGGAGTTGCGGGATGTCCCCCAGGAAGACGAGGAAGAAGAGGCCGAAGAACAGCGCGAAACCTCCGATTGCGAAGAACGCGATCGAAGGGAGTTCCAGGATGGACGACCCCTGGGCCACGTCCCGTTCGACGACCGCGCCCGTACTTCAATCCGGCGACGTCAGAATCAGGGCGGCGCACGAATGCGCGCCGTCAGCGCAACTCAGGCGGCGCCTCGGCACCCGCGGCGACACGGGAGGACCCGCCTGCGGATTCCCGGATGAAGGCGACGCCGACCCCCGCGACGCCGATGAAGCCGAGGGCCAGGACCGCGAAGGCGAGGGACCCAAGGCTCTCCGTCAGCGCGCCGCCAAGGATGGGCCCCACGATCAGCCCGGACCCGAAGATGATCGAGTAGATGCCGAACGAGGTGCCGGACACCTGCCGCTCCACGATGTCGCCGAGGTACGCGAGGGCCGCCGGAGGGAAGGTCCCCGCGCCCGCTGCCAGGAGGGCGACCAGGGGCCACTGGGCCACGAGCCGGTCCAGGTCCGCCCCGCCCGCGGGCCGCGCTGCGCCGGCGAAGAGGATCGCGAGGCCGCCGAAGCACGCGAGGCCCAGGGCCATGAACGGCCGCCGGAGGCGCGCGCGGTCGGACCAACGCCCGCTGATTGCGAGGGAAAGCCCGAGCGGGACGCCGAAGGACAGGACGACGATGAGGAGCGGCTGGATGGACCCCAGCGCGCCGCGCCCCACGAGGTGGTCCGTGAAGCTCAGCACGTACCCGTAGAGGGCGACGACCGGCACGTAGACGGGGAGGAGCCGCCGGATGTCCGGGTTCCGGAGCACGGCGCGGAGGAGTTCCAGGGTCCCGCGCTGGGGTTCCGGCGTGAAGGGCGTCTCCCGGACCAGGAACCTCACCATGACGGTACTCGCGGCGACCCCGATCCCTCCGACGAGGAGGACGGAGGCCTCCGATATGCCGAACGCGTTCAGGGCGAGGAAGCCCGCGCCGAATCCGCCGACGAGGCCGCCGAAGGTCACGAGGTCGAAGAAGGCCATGAGCTGCGCCCGGTTGTCCGGGTTCGCGTGGTCATTGACCATCGCGAGGGTCGAGGCGACCTTGGACGCCGCCCCGATCCCGAAGAGGACGAAGAGGATGGCGGCCATCGGAGGCCGAGCCCACTCCGGCGTCGGAGGGCTGAGGATCGGGATGAACAGGAAGACCGCGACCGCGGTGACGAGGTGGGCGAGGACCAGGATCCGCTTCCGTCCGATCCGGTCGCAGAGGGCGCCGAAGTATCCGACCGTCGCGATCTCCGCGAGGGGGTACATGGCGAACAGGAGGCCCTTCCAGAACGCGTCCCTCGGATCCGGGAAGAGGGTGTGCTGCATCACCGCGACCCCGGCGAACGCGGCCGCTCGCATGACGAACGTGGCGAAGTAGAGGAAGGAGAGGTTCGCCAGGGCCCCCGGTCCGAGATGGAACGTCCTCTCGAGGAATCGGCCTAGGAATCCCACGGCATCTCCGCCCTCCGGTGTTGGAGGGCCCGTCGTGCTATTTGAGGATGGTCCCGTAAAGTTTGTCCGAGATTTCCATTGGCAGCGCGAGGCGCTGCGGCTCGCGTCGCGTCCCCTGCCCGCGGCCCACGGGAAGCGATTTCGCTTCTGGTATTGACACTCAGTTAGGAGGCCTTAAGTAGGGCGGTTCTCCCATCGCCTGGTCACACAGGAGGAATTCCCCTGTTCTGCAACCAGTGCGGCGGTCGAATCGCGGATGGATCGGTCTTCTGCAACTTGTGCGGCGCGAAGCAGGGCGTCGTGGTCCCGGCCGGGGGACCGCAGCCCGGAATGCCCGTGGCCCCCGGCTACCCGGGACAAGCGCCGGGCGTGCCGGCCGCCACCGCGGCGACGCCGTACAACCCGAACGCGCCGGTCCAGGCGGTCGCGGCCGCGCCGATGCCACAGAGCCTCCGGTGCAACTCGTGCGGCGCGCCGATGACGCCGTCCGCGGGCCTCGCCCTGGTCGTGTGCGAGTACTGCGGCGCCGTGACGACGATGGGCGCCGGCGGCGTGGCCCAGGTGTTCCAGAAGCACTTCATGCTCGACAGCCGGATCTCGAACGAGCAGGCCCTCGACGCGGGAGGGAAGTGGCTGAACAAGGGGATCCTCCGCCGAAAGGTCGCGGAGCGCTCCGAGCTCGGCACGGTCACCCTGAAGTACGTGCCTTATTGGGTCGTCCCGACGTCCGTCGTCGCGGACTTCCAGGGGACGAAGAACGTCGGCGCCGGCGCGGGGACGGGGATGATGATGCACGGCGAGACGGGCGCGAAGAAGGCCGCCGGCGCGGCCCTGTTCGCCCTCACGATGGCCGCGGCCGCCGCGGGCTCCCGGAACCAGCCGCAGCACCAGGTGAGCCAGGGTCCTCAGATCGTGCGGGTGCGGGACCGGATCCAGATGCAGTACAACATCCCGATCGTCGCGGTCCGCGGGTACTCGAAGTACCAGCCGGACGACGGCTTCCAGTTCCAGCTGCAGAACAAGATGAACTTCGACAAGCGCGCGACGGGCGGCCTCGACGTCATGAGCGGCGACGTCGCCGAGGGCGAGGCGAAGACCCAGGCCCAGGCCCTCGCCCACAAGTTCGCGGAGCGGGAGGCGAAGAAGCGCGTCGACACGCTCGAATCGATCCAGGTCTATCCGACGACGTACGACGGAGAGTTGCTTCACGCGCCCGTGTTCTTCATGGAGTACTCCCACAAGGGCAAGGCGATGTTCATCCTGATCGACGGCCACACGGGGACCGTGATGGACGGCGAGCGGCCGACCTTCGCCCTGTGGTGAGGGCGGGAGGCCGATGGACTTCCCTCCATACCCCTAAATACATACGCGGGAACATAATACGCGGAACGATAATACGACGAAAGAGCGGGAGAGATGGACGATGCCCGACATCCGTGACCGAGTCGAACAGGACCGCGGACTGCTGAAGAAGATCCAACTCGTCATCCCCGGGTATGCCGGGTACCGCCGGAGGGAGGACATCCGCGCCGCGGACAACCTCCTCCGGATCCAGCTCGCGAACCGGCTCAAGGGGGTGCGGACCGACCTCGAGGAGATCCGGGACGGCATGGCCATGGAGGGCCAGGTCCAGGGCCTCCAGACGATCGGGAACGCGATCTTCACGATCGAGGGGCTCGAGGCGAAGGTCCGCCATGCGGAGGGCGGCTACTCCGGCCTCAGCGCCACGATCCAGATCAAGGAGACGGAGCTCGACCGGCTGTACGAATACGACTACGCGATGCTCGAGTCCCTCGACAGCGCCGCGGGCCAGGTCCCGGGGATCCGGGATGCCGCGGACCCGAAGGCTTTCGAAGCCGCGGTGCGGTCCGTGCTGAAGACGCTGAGTCAGTTCGAGACGGCATGGAAGTCGCGGACGAACGCGGTCACGGGCATCCAGGTGCGGTGAGGACCATGATTCCGATTTCCTTCTTCTTCGGCGGCGGGCGACGGACGGACCAGACGGCGGGCCGCAAGGAGGGCGTCGTCGGGGCGATGACGATCGCCTGGGATGAGCAGTTCAAGCGGAACAACGTGATGTGGAAGGTGCCCCGCAACGTCCGGATGAACGACAACATCGTCGTGCGGGAAGACGAGATGGCGGTCTTCTACCGCGACGGGAAGGTCCTCGCGTACCTGGACCGTCCGGACCGGTACGCCTTGACGTCGCAGAATGCGCCGGTCCTCGGACGGCTGATCCAGGCCCTGTCGGGCGTCGTCCAGCAGGCGGAGGTCTACTACATCCAGAAGCGGATCTTCGACGCGAAGTTCGGGACCCAGGAGGCGTTCCTGTTCCAGGACCCGGACTTCGATATGGTCCAGCTCCGCGCCTTCGGGGACTTCCGGTACCGCGTGCAGGACCCGGAGACGTTCGTCAACCAGTTCGTCGGGACGTTCGGCGCGGCGACCTCCGCGGAGGTCGAGGAACGCATCAAGAACGAGGTCGTCAAGCAACTCAATGTGACGCTGGGCAAGATGAAAGCGAAGGGCCTCAAGGTCGTCGACTTCGCGGCGAGCCTGAACGACATCGAGCAGGGCACCCTCGCGAATTCGAAGCCCCACTTCCTCACCCTCGGAATCGAGATCCTCCAGCTCAGCGGGCTCAACATCCCGCTGCCGGAATCGATCAAGGCCGCCCTGGAGAAGATGGCGTCCGCGAAGGTCCTCGGCCGGACGAGCGCCGCGGCGTACACGCAGTTCCAGGCCGCGGACGCCCTCCGCGACGCAGCAAACAATCCGAGCGGCGGCGCGGGCGCGGGCCTCGGCCTCGGGGCCGGGATCGGTATGGGTTATGCGATGGGCTCTCAGTTCCCCGGCATGATGCAGGGGCAGCAACAGCAGGGATCCCAGCAGAGGGCCTGCCCGAAGTGCGGCACGATGAACCCCGTGAACGTGAAGTTCTGCGGGAACTGCGGCGCCGACACGACGGTCGCGGCGGGGAGCAAGCCGTGCGTCAAGTGCGGCAAGCCCGTCCCTCCGGGGCTCAAGTTCTGCGGGGAATGCGGCGCGCCGCAGACCCTCCGCTGTCCGGACGGGCACGAGGTCCCGGGGAACATGAAGTTCTGTCCGGAGTGCGGGAAGCCGGTCAAGAGCTGAGGTCGGTCCACGCCGTGACGACGTCGCGGGCCCGGGCAATCCATCGGAACCAATAAGTGCAAAGGTCCCAATCCACGGAACCGAAACGAGCACGCACCCATGGAGCCCACCCCGCCGACGATCTCTCCCCCGGAGGTGCCGCCTCCCGCGGGGTCCCTGTTGCCGCGGCTCTCCACGACGGTCATGCTGGCGATGGCCGCGATCGGCGGCCTGCTCCTCGCGAGCATCTTCGGCTACATCCTGTTCGTGGCCCGGCTGCGGCTGGACGAGCAACTGTGGTGGACCGGCTTCGCCTCCGCGATCTTCGCCCTCGGGTTCTTCTTCCTCTTCGCGGCGACCCACGACCGGCGGATCGCGCGGCCCCTCGCAGGCGCCTTCTTCGTGATCAGCGCGGGCAGCTTCTATGGGTCGATCTTCACGGGCGGATCGAGCGACGTCGCGAAGCTCGCCTACACGGTCTTCCTGTCGATCCTGATGATGATCGCCCTCGGCGCGATCTTCGTCATGGCGCGCGATGCGGAGCGCGACGCGATCCGCAAGGCGCAGCGCCGGCACATCCCGTGAGGATTACGCCCGGAGCAGCCCCATCCGCCGGAAGAGATCGGGCAGCCCTTCCCGGTGCGTGCGGTATCGAGGGACCCACCCTAGGCTGCGCAGCTTCGCATTCGAGGCAGCCTGGTTGGCCGCCAAGATCGCAGCCATGGGGCCCATCTGCCTCGTCGCGGTCGCGAGATCGACGCCCCGAGGCGTCGGACCCCCGACGAGGTCCGCGATGTACGACGTGTATGCCCTCACCGTCACGGGCGTATCGTCCACGACGAGATACGCCTCACCCGGTTCGCCTTTCTCCAGGAGGATGCGGTAGGCCTCGCCCGTATCGCCGAGGTCGACCGGAGACCAATGGTTCGACCCGTCGCCGACGTATCGGTAGGTCCCGCTTCGGATCGATTCGACCATCGGCTTGAACCACGAGCCGTCCCCGTAGATCATCCCGGGCCGAGCGACGATCCCTTCGACGTCGCCCTCCTCCCACGCATCGAGGACGACGCGCTCCGCCTCGCGGTTGAACGGCGGGCCCACGGCGGTGAGGGGCGTCTCCTCCGTGATCTTCCCGGGCTGACCCCCGTGGACCCAGTAGCCCGAGCCGACCACGACCCGGCGGACGCCTTGGTTTCTCGCCGCGGCGATGAGGTTTCGTGATCCTTGGACGCGGACGGCCTGAACCTGCGCCGCCTGCTGTTCCTGAGACCCCGACGCGGGACTCGCGATGGCGAGATGAATGGCCGCGTCGGTCCCGCGCAGCGCCGCCGTCAGGCTGACCGGGTCCATGATGTCGCCGACCACCGGGAGGCCGCCGGCGGCGCGGACCGTGTCGCCCTTCGCCGGGCTCCGGACGAGACCCCGCGCCCGATGTCCCGCTTTCGCGAGCGCGCGAATCGCGGCCTGGCCGATGTATCCGTTTCCTCCGACGACCAAGACGTCCATGGCCCGGCGCAGGCGGCCGACGAGGATAAGATTTGGCCCCCCGCCGTCAGACGAACCGGTAGATGTTCGAGGGGAGCCCGCCCTTCTTCAGCTCCTCTTCCATCTCCTCGAGCATCAGGATCCGCTTGTACGTCGGCGGGTGGGTCCCGAACAGCTCGTTCGCGTGGCGCCAGGGGTTCCGTCGTTCGACCTCGATTGCCTTCTGCAGTTCGTACGCGTCGAGCTGCCCGTCCCGGTCCAAGTCGTATGCGTCCATCTTCGTGCGGAGTTCGTCGTAGTCCGCCGCGGCCTTGACCGGATCGCCGATCATGAAGGCCCGGAGGCCGGTCGGTTCTTCGTCGCGGCGGGCGAGGGACAGGCCATACGCGATCTTCGTCAGGGCGGAGGCGAGGAGGTGCGGGTCCCGGGTCGCGGCCCCGCTGTACGCGTCCGCGTAGTACTCCCGGGTGCGGGAGAGATGCCGGACGAGGAGTTGGGTCACGAGGTAGACCGCATAGGAGACGATCGCGGAGACGATGAGGATCGCCACGGCCTGACCGCCGCCCTTGCCCCGCACGCGCATCCCGCTCCGGAGGACCTCGAAGCCCGCGCGGGCGACGATATACGCGAGCAGGGGGACCGCGGAGACCAGGGTCACGATCACAACATCCCGGTGCCGCAGGTGCCCGATCTCGTGGGCGAGCACCGCGCGGATCTCTTCCTGGTTGAGGGTCTCGAGCAGGCCGTGCGTGACGACGAGTTCCGACGACCCGACCGTCCGTCCGAAGACGAACGCGTTCGGCGAAGCGTCCCCGCTCTCCCAGATTTTCGGCGGGCGGACCCCGGCCTGGCGGGCCAGGTCGGCCACGTTCTGATGGAGCCACGGATTCGCTTCCGGCGTGATGGGTCGCCGCTCGCGGATCGCCCATCGGACGATCGCGGGGCCGATCGCCCACTGGATCAGGATGAAGAGAAGCGCGAGTCCGACGACGACGAGAAGGCCGTTCGGGGAGGCGCGGGCCTGGAGGACGTAGTCGACGATCACGAGAATCGACAGGAGGAACAGGGCGAGGACCGCGAAGACGAACGCGACCGTGAGGGCGCTGCTCCTGCGGAGGGCGTTGAGGGTTCCCACGACAAGGCTCTATAGGGGGCATTCTCATGAGCGTTGTGCTGGAATGCCCGAGCTCGTCGAATCCCTGAACTGCCCGAAGTGCGGCGGGCCGCTGAACCTCACGACGGGCGAGGTGATCGTCACGTGTCCCTACTGCGGCACCGCGAGCCGTCTCGAGGGCGACCGGCCGTTCCTCTTGCGGCATTCGATGCTCTCGGCCCGGCTCGACCGCGACGCCGCGCTGCGGTCGATCAACGGATGGCTCGAGGGCGGGGTGATGAAGCCGGACGACCTGAGGAAAGCCTCCCGGATCACGGCCCTCGAGTGCGTCTACCTCCCGTTCTACGTGTTCGAGGTAGATGCGACGACCGCGTACGCGGGCGTCCTGACCCGCACGGGCACGAACGAGCGCCGGTCGGGAGACCTGCGGCGGGACTACTTCTGGAAGGTCCTCGGCCGTCGGACCGGGGACTTCCCGACGCGGGAGTACAAGCTGCCCCTCGCCCTGAAGGTCCCCTTCGACCCCGGCCATATGGTCCGGGATTCGCGGTTCCTGAACGCGGAGGTCGACGAGGACGAGGCGGAGCGGCTCGCGCGGGAGCAGGTCGATGCCCACCAGCGGGACCTCCTGAAGGACGTCGTGGATGCCATCGAGGATGCGCGCACGCAGGTCGAGGTCAAGGATTCCGAGTTCCTCCACGCGCCGATCTGGTTCTCATCGTACGAGTACCGCGGCCGATCGTTCCCGGTCCTGATCGACGCGGCATCGGGCGAGGTCATCCGGGGAGACATCCCGGCCCCGACCGGGCGCTTCGGGGAGTCCGTGGCGTCCGCGGCCCGGGACCTGTTCCGTCGGTGAGGGTCCTCAGCTTCCTTCGGACGGTTCCATGTCGTCGTAGTCCGCGAGGTAGGCGCCGCAGTTCGGGCACATCTCCGCCTCCGGGTCGATCTCCCATCCGCATTCGGGGCAGCGGGTCATCCGGGACCGTCCGGGGCCGTACCCGCGTTCCTGGTATTAAAGGCGAATCGATGGCTCAGAAGTCCTCGACCGTCGTCTGCCCCTTCTTCGCGGGCTCCCGCGGACGCGGCGGCGTGGGCTGCTCCATCGCCTCCTCGCGGAGGGCCTCGATCCGCCTTTCCGGAGCCGCGGCGACGAACGTCTCGCCGCCCGGTTCCCCGACGAAGATCCGCTGCTTCAGCTCCTTCCGGAGGCGGTCCAGCTCCTGGTGCATCTTCCGCTCCTTCCTCCGGGCGCTGTAGAAGTACGCCTCGTCCCGCGTGTCCTTCGTCACGAGCATGACGACGCGCCCCGCGGCGCTCCGGCCCGTGCGGCCGCGCCGCTGGATCGTCCGGATCTCGGAGGGGACGGGCTCGTAGAAGACGACGAGGTCGACCTGAGGGATGTCGAGCCCCTCCTCCCCGATCGAGGTCGCGACGATCACGTTCACCTCGCCCGCGCGGAACTTCTCGAGGATGTCGACCTGCTCCTTCTGGGACAGCCCGACGTCCTCCCCGCGGGAGGCCTGCCCGACGAACCGCATGGGCCGGATCCCGGGGAGGCGGGCGAGGGCCTGCGTCACCCGGTCCGCGGTCTCGCGGTAGTGCGCGAAGACGATCACCTTGGAGTCCGGCTTCTCCATGAACTGCCGGCGGACGACCCACGCCGTCTTCGAGAGCTTCGGATGCTCGACGTCGGACTCCCGGGCGAGCTTCATCGCCTCCTGGACCTTCGCGTGCTTCAGGAACTGGACGTCCGCTTTGGACCGCGCCTCGGCCTCCATCTTCTCGAAGTAGGATCGCAGGGAGCCGAGGCCCTGGGTCTCCGCGAGCTCGATCGCGTGGTTCGCCTTCATCGCGATCGCCTGCGCGGTCATGGCGCCGTAGAGGCGGCCGTCGCGGGCGCCGGAATCCAAGCGCCTCCGGGCCTCGTGGCCCGCGGCGAGGAGGTCCTTCAACGAGACCTTCGGCTTGCCCGCGAGGAAGCCGATCTTCTTCAGCCGATCGACCTGTTCGTCGAAGACGACCTGGATCCGCCGACGGATCTCCTTCGAGACGTCCGGCGCGTCGACGGGGATGCGCTCGACGGCGAGGTCGTGCACGTACGGGACGACGTCCGGATCGTATTCCGTCCGGATCTCGACCGCCGTGATGCCGAGGTGGTCGCACACCTCGAGGATCTTCTCCGCGGAGGAACCGGGGGACGCGGTCATCCCGAGGACGAGGCGGCCCGGGACCTCCCTATATGCCGCGGCGACGTCGACGTAGGCGTAGTCTCCGACCGCGCGATGGGCCTCGTCGAAGACGACCAGGCTCACGTCGTCGAGGGAGATCCGCTCCGACCGCAGGTCGTTCCGGATCACCTGCGGAGTCGAGACCACGATCTTGTTCTCCCGCCACAGGAGCTCCCTCTCCTCCGGGGACGTCGCCTCGCCGGTGAAGAGGGCGATGCGGTCGACGACGAGCAAGGCGCGGAGGGAGGCGGCGTGCTGCTCGACGAGGGGCTTCGTCGGCGCGAGGAACAGGACCTTGCCGCCGCGGCGCCGCAAGACCTCCGCCACGACCATCGCGGCGATGACCGTCTTGCCCATGCCCGTGGGGAGGACGACGAGGGTCGACCGCTCGAGGGCCGCGCGGGCGATGTTCACCTGGTACGCGCGCTCTTCGACCGCCCCGCGGCGGAGCAGCTCGTGGACCACGGCCACATCGGACGAACGCCTGCGCGTGCGAATAATCTTTCGCCCTAGGGGAGCGGGCGCCGGCGGCGTCGGACCACGAGCGCGACGATCAGGAGGAGGACCGCGGCGACGATCAGGACCGCGGCGGCGATCCACTCGATCGACAGGCCCGTGACCCGGACCGACACGGTCACCGTCGCGCCCGCGGTCGGGTCCTCCACCGCGGTCGTGTTGATCGTCACCGGGTACGTGTCCCCGGAGCGGGCGCTCGAGGCCACGGTCAGCGCGATCCGCAAGGCCGCGTCGTTGTCCGGGGCGAGGCGGACCACGCGGCCCCGGAGGAGTCCGCCGGATCCGCCCTCGAGGGCTGCGTTCCACCCGGCGGGCAGGAGGCCGTCGAGGCGGAAGTCCGTCTCGTACTCGCCCACGTTCGCGAGCTTTGCGTCGAAGCGGACCTTCCCGCCCGCGGTCCCCTCCACGACGCCCGACGGCCCGAACAGGATCGCAGCCCGGCCGAGCGGCAGGGAGGCGACCATGACGTCATCGATCCACCAGCCCCCCGACTTCCCGATCACGTCGGAGCTCGCGTTGAATCGGATTTGCAGGGTCGTGGCCCCCATGATGTTCGCGGTGAGGTCGAAGGAGACGCCGCGCCACGCAAGGTCCCGCCCCGTGTAGCGGGCCATCGTGACCCACGGGCCCCCGCCGGTGCTCACCTCGACGTACGCCTCGTCCGTGTTGTTCGACCCGATCGGGAGGACCTCGACCGCGCGGCCCGTGAGGTCGTACCGATGGTAGAAGATCAGGTAGGTCGGGCCCGGGACGACGTCGATCGCGGTCGACGTGAGCGTGTGCCACCTCGGCGGGAAGAGGCTCGGGAGCAGGGTCGCGACGTAGCCGAAGCGCCACGCCCTCGGGCGGCTGTGGGCTGCGCCGTCGGCTTCGCTGTCGTTCACGATGCGCCAGCGGTGCAGGTCGTCCGGGCCGCCGTTCGTCGTCCAGTTCGCGAGGCCGGAGTCCGCGGCGTCGTGGAAGCGGAACGCGTTCACGAGGACATGGGCCACCCGCTCGTCGTTCGAGGGGATCTCGTCGTCCGCCCCCTGGAGGCGGGCATGGACGAGGTACCGCCCGGTGGACGTCGGAGTGAAGTTGAGGCGGAACGTCGCCGTCGTCTGGGCGGCGAGACCCGCCTGGGTGAAGGTCGAGGCCGTCAGACGGTTCCCCGGCTCCAGGGTGTCCCGATAGACTTCGAGGCTCAGGGAGACGTCCGCCGCCTGCGCGCCGTCGTTGCGGACGTCGACCTCGGACCGGACGAGCGTGCCGACGGCCTCCGTGAAGGGAAGGCGGATCGCGGAGACCGCGAGGTCCTTCGTCACGTCCCGCGCGACCGTGGCGGTCATCGTCGCCGTGCTCGCGGAGACGTCCCGGACCCGCCATCCCGTGGCGGTCCCGTCGTACGTCCGGCTGTCGGGGATCGAGTCGGGCCCCCATCCCGACGGGCTATCGCGCCACGGATCGCTGGATTGCGTCGGACGGTCGCCCGAGATCGATTCGTCGGCCTCGAGCAGGTCGACCTTTCGATGCGCGTCCTGGTCGTTGTTCGGCTGGGCATCGTCCACGTGCCAGATCAGGAGGCCGCTCCCCGGCAGGCCGGCGTCGAACCCGGTCGGCTGGCGGTTCTCGACGAGGAAGTATTCCTGCGGCTTCCCTGGGACGCCGAGGCGAAGGACCTTCCCCGAGGTCTCGACCGCTTCGATCGGGGTGGTCACGAGGGACGTCGTCACGTCCGTCAGGGTGGCCCAGCCGAGTTGGATCAGGGACCAGGCGCTGAAGTGGGCCGGGCTGGACCCCGCGGGGGCGCCGTTCCAGGAGCCTTCCGACATGACGTCCCAGACGCCCGCGCCGTGCGAGGAGCCGTCCGTGTCGTACAGGTCCGGGAGTCCGAGGTCATGGCCGAACTCGTGGGCGGCCGTGCCGATCACGAAGTCCTCGCTCTCCATCGTGTACCCGTAGACCTGGACGCCGTCCACGGTCAGGGACTGGTACCCCGGGGTCGCGGGATCCGCGTCGAGGACCGCCCACCGGTGGGACCAGATGAGGTCCTTGTTCGTCGGGTCCGATTCCTCGCCCGCCCCCGCATGGACGACCATGAGGTGGTCGACCACGCCGTCGGAGTTCGTGTCGAACTGGGCGAAGTCAACGGTCGGATCCGCGAGCCGGACCGCCTCGACGACGAGCCGATAGATGGGGCCGTTCGCGTCGTCGATCCCCGTCGGGCTGTCCGCCCCGTAGTAGGACATCGGATGGGCGCTTGGGAACCAGGTCGAGACCACGGTCGCGTTCACGGTCAGGGCGCCGCGGGAGACCTCTCGGTAGTACGAGCGGACGGAGCCTGCGGCCCCGTTCATCCGGCCATCGAAATACGGGCCATCGTGCGCCGAATCCTGGGCGATGTCGGTGAAGCGGATCAGCAGGATGAGGACGCGCGCGACCCCGGTCGTCTGCGCGGGCGTCGCCGGTGGTATCGCGCCGCTCCTCTGGACGTACGGCGGCCAGCCTCCGGCGGCCGGATTCGGCGGCGTGAATTGGGGTGCGGATCCAGGGAGGACTTCCCACACCTCGGTTCGCGGGAGGGGGACGCCCGCGGCGATTGCAGCGGCGGCCAGGACGATCGCGAGGAGGAGGCCGAGCCCGCGCACCGCGGCGTCGAGTCCCTGCCCCGTAATGAACGTTCTCTCGGGTTTCTCACTTCGGATCTCGCGGGGGTCCTATCCCAGCGTCGCCTTGTCGAACATCGCGGGGTCCCCGCCGAGAGGCTTCGTCGCGTCGATCCCCATCTTCGACGTGAATCCGTCGCGGGCGCTCGGGTCGATCGAGGAGCCGCGGACGTCGTGGAGGACGACGAGCCCGCGGTCCGCCTGGAACCGCGTCGCGATCGCCCACTCCACGTCCCGGTCGTCGAAGACGTCGATGTCCTCGTCCACGACGACGACCTGCTTCATCGACGTGTGCGCCCCGAACGCGGCCAGGATCGCGTTCTTGCCGTCCCCCTGGTGCTGCTTCCGGATCGAGACGACGCCGTGGAGCCATGCGCAGCCGCCCTCCGTGAGCCGGACGGCCTTGACGTGGGGCACGGCGCGGGAGACGGCTTGGTAGATCGCGGGTTCGCGGGGCATGCCCATGAAGAGGAAGTGCTCGTCCAGGCCTCCGACGATGATGTGGAAGATCGCGTCCTTCCGGCGGTGGATCCGCTCGACGACGAGGACGGGCTCCTTCCGCACGCGGTCGTACGTCCGGACGGCGTCGACGAAGGGGCCTTCGTCATGGGCCTCGGCGATCAGGCGGCCCTCGAGCACGTATTCGGCGTCCGCGGGGACCGTGAGCCCGTTCGGGATCCGGACCACGTCCACGGGCTTCGCGAGGCACGCGTCGGTCAAGGCGGACGCGATCCGGCTCTCGTCCACGCCGTACTCGACGGACGTCCCTCCGGCGAGCAGGTTCCAAGGGTCGAGGCCGATGCACACGGCGACCTTGAGCTCCTCCCCCGCCGCCACCGCCTCGTTGTACATGTGCCGCAGGTGGCGGGGCACGATCCGACAGGCCCCGCGGTCCTTCCCGAGGACCAGGATCCGATGGAAGGACAGGTTCCGTACGCCCTTCCATTCCGCGACCCAGACGCCGGCCGTGACGTATCGGCCCGCGTCCTTTGGGAACAGCTTCGGCACCGGGAGTTCGGTCAGGTCGACGTCCCGGGAGCTCTCCTGGAGGAACTCCGCCTTCGCCACGAGGTTCGCGTCCTTCGGATGGGCTTGGGCCTGGAGCATCGCGGGGAGGAGTCCGTCCGGCGGCACGCGGAGGGCGGCGGCGACCCGGTCCCGGGTGGACCACAGGTTCCCGACCGCGGGGCCGCCCTCCATCCTGGGCAGGAAGACGGGCCGGTCCGGATGGGCGAGCAGGTGGCGCGTCGCCTCGAGCTCCCGCTTCACCGGCCCGTCGATCGTCACGACCTCGGAGCGGAACCGGTCGAGCCACGGTCGGATGGCCATGCGCGATTCCCGGCCGCCGTATCCCGCTGCGGATAGAAAGGTTGCGACGCGGCCGCCCGGGCTACGGAGGCCAGATGGGCGGCGGACGCCGGTCCGGCGGCTCCGGAGGGGGAGGCACGAGGGTCTCGTCCGGGGGCCCTCGCAGCGCGGCGCTGATCGCGAAGCCCGCGAGGGCCACGACGACGAGGACGATCAGGCCGCCGATGCCCAGGCCTTCGAGGGACTCGATCCGCACGCCGTCCGGGGGTGGCGGGGGCGGCGGGGAGCCGTCCCCCGGCCCTACCGGCACGTGGATCGCGAGCGCGTCGTTCGTCGGATCGGATTCCGGAGGCGAGACCCCGAGGACGCGGACCGTCAGGATGTGTTCCCCGATCCCGACCGCGACGAACGCAGGGGCCGCCAGAGTGACGTTCGCGCCGGGATCCAAGGGGGCGGACAGGGAGCCCTCGCCGATCGTCACGGCCATGCCGTTCGGCCGCATGTCCACGAACTCCAGGGTCGCGGCCCACGCCGCGAAGCTCCCCCGGTTCTCGAGGGTCACGGAGAGCTGGACGACCTCGTCCTCCTGGATGACGGAGGGCGACGTCCACATCGCGATCGGCACCAGGTCGGGAGCGGAGGCGGCCGGCACGGAGGCCCGCGGGCCTGCGAGGGCGGTGCCGATCGAGGCGCCAAGGGCGAGGACGAGGGCCAGCGTCGCACCCGAACATGCCCGACTGGGCATTCGCTCCCTCGACATCGACGGCCCGGCCCAAGTCCCTGTATGCGAGGGAGACGAAATACGTTGGCGCATCACGTGTGCGCATCCGTGGGCGTGGACCTTGGACCCGCCCGAAAGAGCTCATGGCGCGGAACCATCTCGATACGTATAATAGCCCGGAAACCCCGTGGGACTCGAACACGGCCGATCCCGGGCCCCGGCTCGGGACCGTCGTCGGAGGGATTGCGACGAAGATCGCGGTGGCCGAACGCCCGCGCGACGATCGGTCCGAGGACTCCGAGACGGAACTCCGTCAACTCCGAGAACGGCTCGCCCTCGCCTTGGAGGCGGAGCGGCTCGCCCACTTCGCCTCCTGGGATTGGGACCTCCGGAAGGACGTGGCCGTATGGTCCGACGAGATGTACGCCCTCTTCGGGCGGGGCCCGTCGTTCGTGCCGACGTACGAGACGTCGATGGATTCCATGCACCCCGAGGACCGCGCCCGGGTCGACGCCTCGGTCCGGAAGGCGATCGCGGACGGCACGCCGTACGATATCGAATACCGAATCGTGCGGCCGGACGGGACGGTCCGCTTCGTCCGCGGGGTCGGCCAGGCCCACTACGACGCCGCCGGCAACCCAATCCGGATGGTCGGCGCGTGCATCGACATCACGGAGCGCCGGGAGCTGACCCGTCGTCTCGTCGAGAGCGAGCGGCAGGCCTCCCTGGGCCAGGTCGCCTCGTTCGTGGCCCACGAGGTCAACAACCCCCTGTCCAACATCTCCCTCCTGACCTCCTCCCTGAGGAAGCTCGTCAAGGATCCCGACGCCCTCGGGAAGCTCGACAAGATCGAGGCCCAATGGCGGGTCGCGAGCCGGATCATCCGGGAACTCCTGGAGACGTCCCATGCCAAGGACGTCAACCGCTCCCCCGTGGACCTCCGGTCCGTGGTCGAGGACGCGGCCGAGCAGGTCGCCTCCCTCCGGCGGCCCGAGGTCTCCCTGGACCTCGATCCGGGTCTCGCCCCGGTCCTGGCGTCCGTCGATCCCGTGCGGATGACCCAGGCGATCGCGAACCTGATCAAGAACGCGCTCCAGGCGACGGAACGCGGGAGCGTCCGCGTGCGCCTCGAGGACCGCGGGGCGGACGTCGCGATCCGCGTCTCGGACACGGGTCCCGGGATCCCGCCGGAGGTCCGGGAGAAGTTGTTCCGCACGTTCTTCTCGACGAAGCCCCGCGGGGAGGGCACCGGGCTCGGCCTCTTCTTCACCGGGTTCGTCGTGACGGCCCATGGAGGCCGGATCGACGTGGAATCGGAACCGGGCCGCGGATCGACCTTCACGGTCCTCGTGCCGCGGGGGGAAGGCGAGGGCGCCGTCGGGCCCACGCCGCGTCGCGCGTGAGGGCGGACCATCCAATTTTACCCAATTGAGCAAAATTCAATCCGGGCGCTCGGGACCCAAGGCGGCCCCCAGAAGTCTTTATACGCGCCGCCGGTTCGGACGGACGTGGGCCTGGATTCCGCGCGGAAGTTCGCCCTCCACAATGCCGTCGTGCATGGAGGGAAGGCGGACGCGAAGGCGGTCCTGGGCCGGCTGCTCGCGGAGGATGCGAGCCTGCGTCCCCGCGCGCGCGAGGCCGCCGCGGCCGTCGAGCGCGTCGTCGACGACGTGAACCAGCTTTCCCCGGACGAACAGCGGGCCGAGCTCGCCGGGATTGCGCCCGAGCTCCTGGAGAAGGCACCCTCCGAGGCGGGCCCGAAGGAACTGCCGCCGCTCCCCGCCGCGGTCGACGGGAAGGTCGTCCTGCGCCTCGCGCCCTATCCGAGCGGGCCCTTGCACATCGGGAACGCGCGGGCCTTCCTCCTGAACGACGCGTACGCGAAGGCGTACCACGGCCGCCTCCTCCTCGTCTTCGACGACACGATCGGTTCGGAGGAGAAGCCCCTCCTGCCCGAGGCGTACGACCAGGTGCGGGAGGGCCTGGACTGGGCCGGCGTCGAATACCACGAGGTCCTGTACAAGAGCGACCGCATCCCCTTGCACTACGAGTGGGCGGAGAAGCTCCTCGCCACCGGCGAAGCGTACGTGGACGAGTGCGACGCGGAGACCCTGCGGAAGAACCGGGAGGCGATGAAGGCCTGCGCCCACCGGGTCCAGGACGTCGACGAGACGATCGCGATGTGGGAGGCCATGCTCTCCGGCGAATACGGCGAAGGGGAGGCCGTCGTGCGGCTCAAGACGGACATGGCCCATCCCAATCCGGCGTTCCGGGACCGGGTGCTCTTCCGGATCGCGGAGCGGGACCACCCGCGGGTCGGGACGCGGTACCGGGTCTGGCCCATGCTGGAGTTCTCCTGGGCCGTCGACGACGCCCTCCTCGGCATCACCCACGTCCTGCGGGGGAAGGACCTCATGATGGAGGACCTGATGGAGGCCCGCATCTGGGACGACCTGAACGTCGAAAAGCGTCCCGCCTTCGTCCATTTCGGAATCCTGCGCTTCAAGGACCTCGAGCTGTCGAAGTCCCGGTACCGGAGGGAGATCGCGGAGGGGCGCCTCACGGGGATCGACGACCCGAGGACCTGGACGTTGCAGTCCCTGCGCCGTCGAGGGATCCGGCCCGCCGCCCTGCGGGGCTTCGTCCTCTCCTTCGGCCTCAGCCTCAACGACATCGAGGTCCCCGCGGAGACCCTGTACTCGGAGAACCG
>DASQXV010000079.1:0-4712 GCA_035639595.1 Thermoplasmata archaeon
CTGATCATGCTCCTTCCGTGGATGGTGATCTCGAAGCGTTGGCAGCCGGAGCTGGAGCCCGAACAGCGGTCGACGCTAGCTCGGATTTTCTCCTACGTGAAGCCGCACTGGCCGTATGCCGCCGGAGTGACCGCCGCCATCATCGCAGCGGCCTCGCTCGATCTCGCACCTCCATGGATTATCTCCTTCCTGGTGGTCGGACGGGTGATCTCGAATGGCGATCTCGGATTCCTGCCGTGGGCCCTCATGCTCCTGGCGGCGGTCTACGGGGCCAAACAGATCGCCTCGTTCCTGAAGGACTACCTCAGTGCGGTGGTCGGTCAAAAGACGATCCACACGCTCCGAACGGATGCGTACCAGCATATCGAAAATCTGCCCGTGCGATTCTTTGATTCCGCTCGCACAGGAGAGTTGATTTCCCGCGTCGTGAACGATACGGGAGAGATTGAGAAGACCTTGACGGATGATCTGGCCAACCTCATGGCGAACATCGTCGTGGTCACCGGTGCCATCGCGCTCCTGTTCTACGTGGCCCCGACCGCCGCCATGTATGTCGTCCCCGTGTCGGTCCTCATCGTCGTCGTCGTGAACATGTTCAAGCGCGCGATCAAACGCTCCGCGGCCAAGGCGCGGGAAGCCGTCGCGGAACTCACCGCGAGAGGTTTCGAGGTCCTTTCCGGGATTAGGATCGTGAAGAGCTTTCAGATGGAGGCCGGAGAGGGGCGCGAGTTCCGAGACCGATCCGTGGCCATCGCGAAGGCGAAGGTGCGCTTGGGAAAGCTCGGCGGAATCTACGGAGTGACAGTAGATCTCCTGACCTCGTCCACCCTCCTCGTGGTCGTGTGGACGATGGCCCCAACGACGGCGATCAATTCGAAGGCCCTCATCCCGGTGTTCATGGCCTTCATGTCGTACTTGGACCGCCTGTTCAAGCCCCTCGTTCAACTCAGCAAGGTCAGCATCACGCTCCAGAAGGCGATTGCCGCAGCCGACCGGGTCTTCGAAGTCATGGACTTGGACACGGAGGTCCGAGATCCTTCCAGCGGCCTATCTCCCGCGGCGATCGAAGGGCGGATCGAGTTCCAACACGTGTCCTTCGGGTATCGTGCCGGCCAAAGCGTCCTCGAGGATTTCTCCCTGGTCATTGAGCCCGGAGAGACGGTGGCCGTGGTCGGATCGAGCGGCGCCGGCAAGTCCACGGTGGTCAACCTCCTCCTCCGGTTCTATGAGCCCACGGGAGGAAAGGTCCTCCTGGATGGGTATCCCATCGACACCCTCAATCTGGGCTACCTTCGGAGCAAGATTGGACTCGTCCTGCAGGAGCCCGTCTTGTTCTCCGGCACGATCCGGGAGAACATTGGGTTTGGGAAGCCCACAGCTACGCAGGAGGAGATCGTTGCCGCGGCGCGATTGGCGAACGCCCACGATTTCATCGCCGCCCTGCCGAAGGGCTACGAGGCGGTCATCGGCGAACGAGGGGTGAACCTCTCCGTCGGGCAGAGGCAGCGAATCGCGATTGCGCGGGCTCTCCTGAAGGACCCGAGCATCCTGATCTTCGACGAGGCGACATCGAACATCGACTCCGAATCGGAGTCGCTCATTCAAGACGCCCTTGGCCGCTTGGCTGGGAAACGCACGATGATCGTCATCGGGCATCGGCTCTCGTCGATCATGGACGCCGACCGCATCGTCGTCCTCGAGGACGGTGGAATCGTCGAGGTCGGGACCCACGATGACCTCATCGGCAAGGGAGGCACGTACAGCCGGCTATACGAGGCCCAGATCGAGCGCGGAGGGCCCAGCGATTCGACCGACGACGAGGTCGTCGAAGAGGATGCCGCGACGCGCATACGGTAGGGGTCGATACACCACGCGCTCTCCCTGGGCGACCCCCGGGCCTGGTGGCCCATTCGATGAGCGTACGAACACCGACGTGGTATGTTGTGTTCTGAGTGACGGCGCACCTTTGAAACCCACGTCCCCTTCCGCTGCGGAGTCGCATCCGAAGGGGAAGGCGAACCGGTTTTGCAAGGGTCAGCGCATGCAGGTCCGACATCGAGGGACGGTGGAGCATCCGGCGAGGGTTCGCCGGAGGAATGAAATCGAGTGGGGAGTGCGCGGTCGGTCCAAGCGCCGCTCGTCCCTGAACCGGACTTCTCCGCCGTTCCCCGGCCGTGCGGATGGGTGGGGACGCCGCGGGCGAGGCGACCTCACCGCGGAGTGGAAGAAATCGGTGGGGCTGTTGAATGACCTTCGGCCCACGGCAGTCCGAACCGACTGGATTGCGAGGCAGGCGTGGGATCCCGAGGGCGACGCCGACGAACCGCCGGTCGTCGTCAAGCGCAAGCCTCGGACCCCACCTCCCCCTCGAAAGTATTGGAAGGTGGTTGCGGCTCTCCTGGTCGTATTCCTCGGGGCGTCTGCGCTCGGCTGGATCTCCTTCGATCACGGGATTGGGCCGGGGCAAGTGTCCGATTTCATAGGCCATCGCTGGAAGGATGAATCGGCGGACCACTTCACCTTCGCCGCGGCGGGGGACTTCGGAAGCCCGGACAGCCCTGATTCGATCGCCTTGGCCGCCCGGGCGCGGTCCGACGGAGCCTCGTTCCTCGTCGCCCTGGGCGATTTCGAACATCCCAACGACTCCGAGTGGTGTCGGAGCGTGAGCCGTTACATTCCGGAGCTCGTCCTCGTGGCCGGGGACGTCGGAGAGGGCTCCGACGACGCCGAGGGTCCTCTTGGGGCTGTCCAAAGCTGTCCCTACGCCCTGTCGTCCCCCTACGTTCCGGGCAATGGCACCCTGGGCTATGGGTTCGACTACTACTTCGACTATCCTCACGAGCATCCGCTCGCGCGATTCGTCATGATTTCCGCCGGGCTCAGGGAGATCGTCGGCTATGACTACACCAAACGGTCGCCCCATTTCGAGTGGGCGGAAGACGTAGTCAAGGACGCCCGCGACCACCTGATCCCTTGGGTCATCGTCGGGGTCCACAAGCAATGCCTCACGGCGGACGTGGAAGACGACTGCTCGATGGGCCAGGACATCTTCGATGAGCTCGTGGAAGAAAAGGTGGACTTGATCCTCATGGGCAATGACCTCGTATACGAGCGGAGCAGGCAGCTCCACCTGTCCGACAGTTGCCCTTCCATCAACGGGACGAAAGAGTTCGACGAATCCTGCGTGATCCGACAGGATCATCCCGATGCCTATGAGAAGGGAAAGGGAACCGTCGTGGTCGTGCAGGGCGTCGGCGGACTCGCCCTGGACAACGTGACCATCGATCGCAGCAATTCGGACATGGGCTACTTCCACCAAGTGATGGGTCGAAATGCGAATACGGAGGCTCGCCTTCCCGGCTTCGGATCCGTCTTCTACAAGGTGACCGCGGACGCGATCATCGCCGAGACCGACTTCTGTCCGTCCGGGCAGGTTGCCGCGAACGGTGCCTGCCTGACGAACCGCGCCTCCGTGTTCACGGATCGGTTTGAGATCTCGGAGCACCCCTCCGAACCGATCCCGTCTCCCGGAGCCGTTCCTCCCAGTGAGCCGGGTGTTCCCCCGACCGTCCCCGCTGCGGTCGTCCCTCGATCTGACGGCTTCGTGGCCGGCGGGAACGCGCCCTCTCTCGTGCCCCGGCGGCCGCTATGGCTCCTGCCTTGAAGGCCCGTAGGTCCATGGGAGCCGTACGTCTTTTGACTTGATTCGTGGAAAGGGTTTTCGTATGCCCTCGGGTTGTCCCGGCGATGGACCTCCGCGCCCTCGTCGATCATGACATCCGATTGACGGAACAAGCCCTCGCGAAGGCCTCCATTGCGGTCCCGAAACGGTCCCACCTCCGGAAGGTCGCGGAGGACTTCATGACGATGGCGCGGGCCTACCATGACGACGCCGTCCACTTCCGCGAGAAGGGCGAGCTCGAAAAAGCACTGGCGAATATCAACTACGCCCACGGCTGGCTCGATGCCGGGGCGCGCCTGGGCCTCTTCGACGTGGGCGAGGACGACCGGCTGTTCACGCTCAGCGAGTGAATCAGAGGACCCGCGCCCCCTCGTTGTCCACCTCGCAACGTTGCAAGGTTCCGAATTTCCGGTACAGGGTCGCCAGCTGCTCGGAGTTCCCGGTCGCAAAGATGGAACGACCCAGCATGGCCATCGCCGCCCGGCCGAACATCCGGCTGGCGCGGATCACCTCGAGCACGTTCCGATCGGCGAGTCCGGATTCTTCTGCAAACCGGTTCCCGAGGTCAAACAGTTGGTCCAAGGTGGGACGGTCGGCAAAGGCGTCGACGAGAGGGCCCGCCGCTCGGTTGATCGCGGCGACCTTCGCCGGGTCCCGAAGGACTCCCTTCGTCGGCATCTCGGGACCGAGGACCGCGAGGAGGAGGTCCGCCTCCACCGGGAACCTCCGGACGTCGCCGTGGCCGGGAGCGCCGGGCCGCAACCGGAGATCCATCCCGCCGAGGGAAGCCGGCACGACGTCGCCGAGCCCGGTCCCGCTCGCGATCTCGGCTTCGTGGGCGATCGCGACGAGCTCCTCCCGACGGGTTCCCTGTCCCAGGGCATCGTCGAGGGCGAGCGCCGTGCTGAGCGCGGCGGCCGAGCTCACGCCGAATCCCTGGGACACGGGCAGGGGCGTCTCGCTGAGGACCTTGACCTCCATGGGTCGCGGGCCGAGGATCCGTTTGACGACCCATCGGGTGACCTCGGCC
>DASQXV010000080.1:0-4825 GCA_035639595.1 Thermoplasmata archaeon
GGCATGCAGTTCCCCAACATCCGGCTGTACCTCGAAGGGCAGCCGAATCGAGACCTCATCGAGATGATCCGCGCGAACTCCCGTCTCCCGGAGCAGACCACGGGGGACATGGAGGCGCAGGTCGCCTCGATGAAGGTCGCGGACCGACGGATCCAGAAGCTGATCGAGAAGTACGGCGTGGACGTCATCCGGGCCAGCATGGACAAGCTCCTGGAAGATGGCGAGAAGCTCGCGGCGCTCAAGCTGAAGGACCTGCCCAAAGGGACGTTCGAAGCGGAGGATTACATCGACGACGACGGCATCACGGAGGATCCGCTGTACGTCAAGGCGAAGGTCACGATTTCGGACGACGCCTTCGTCGCGGACTTCACCGGGAGCGCGTCCCAAGGGAAGGGGTCCATCAATTCGCCGCTGCCGGGGACCGTGTCCGGCGTGCGGGAGACCTACATGGCCGTGACGGACCCGCACGCCCCAGCGAATGCCGGCTTCTTCCGTCCGATCCGAGTCATTGCCCCAGAGGGCAGCGTCTTCAACGCGGTCCGCCCCGCCCCCACGTCGACCTACTGGGAATCGATGTCCTATGCCACCGACCTCGTCTGGAAGGCCTTGGCCCCCCACGTGCCCGATCGCCTCTCCGCGGGCCACTTTCTGTCGATCCTCGCCACGATCCTCGCGGGGGTGGACGATCGGACCCGCGAACCCTTCGCGGTCGTCGAGCCGCAACCCGGTGGGTGGGGAGCGAGGAACGACGGAGACGGGGAATCAGGCCTCGTCGCTTGCGGAGACGGCGAGACGTACATCGCGTCGAACGAGGTGTACGAGAGGAACATGCCCATCCTTGTGGACCGGTACGAGTTGAATGTCGAGGGAGGGACCGGTCACGGTCGATTCCGGGGCGGATTCGGCGTGATCAAGGATTACGTCGTCCGATGCCCGGAGGCTTCCTTCACCGTTTCCGTGGGCCGAGCGAAGTACCCGCCCTGGGGCGTCGATGGTGGCTCCGACGGCACGCCGAACACGTGCGTCGTGTTCAAGCACGGCCGTGAGCCGATGATCGCCCGCAAAGTCGGGGGATTGAGGCTCGTCAAGGGCGAGAAGGTGAGCCTCCGAAGCGGGGGAGGGGGCGGGTGGGGCTCTCCTCTGGACCGTGATCCGGAGCTCGTCCGCGCCGACGTCCGAAACGGATACGTCTCATCGGAACAGGCGAGGGACATCTACGGCGTCGTCCTGGACGATGGGCGGGTCGACGCGGAGGCGACGAGGCAGAGGAGGGAGACGATGAGGCAGCCGCACCGCGAGCGGAGCCGGTGAAGGGGTAGGCCCGTGGAGTATGTCGGTCATCTCTCTCCAAGATGTCTCGTGGACCTACGCGGGGGCGCGCAAATCCGCGCTCGAACACCTGAACCTTGAGGTCGGCAAGGGCGAGGCGATCCTTGTCACAGGTCCCGCGGGGGCCGGAAAATCGAGTCTCTGCTACTGCCTCAACGGGATCGTCCCGAACTTCTTTCCTGGTGACTTGACCGGACGGATCGAGGTCGAAGGGCATGACCCTTCGCGGGAGGAGATCGGCGACCTGTCGCGGATCGTCGGCGCGGTGCTCGAGGACTACGGCGCCCAGCTGCTCCAGCCTACCGTGATCGACGACGTCGCATTCGCCCTCGAAAACTTCGGGTTCGATCCGCGGGACATCACCTCTCGGGTCGAGAGCGCCATCCAGGCGGTCGGCCTGAAGGGCTTGGAGCCGCGGAATCCCCACACGCTCTCCGGCGGACAGCAACAGCTCTGCGCGATCGCCTCCGTCATCGCGCTCGTCCCCGGGGTGTACGTCCTCGACGAGCCCATCTCCTCGCTCGACCCGCTCGGCGGCGAGATGGTCAGCCGCTTCCTCCGGACGCTCATCGAGAAACGCGAGCACACCTTCGTGATCGTGGAGCAGCGGGTCGAGGAGTTCATCCCGTGGGTGGACCGAATCGTTGCGATGCGGGACGGTCGGATCGTGGAGGAAGGTCCGCCATTCGAGGTGCTGAACGACGAGAGACGATGGGAACGCGTCCGGGACGCGGGCGTGAACCTCCCCCAACTCTTCCTCCTCGCCCACGACCTTCGCAAGAAGGTGGACGACGGCGGTCGAGTCGACTCCTTGGATCCCGCCGCGTTCCCGCCGCGGTACATTCGCGCGCTGGCGGGGGCGATGAGGAGCTCTCATTCGCGGTCCGAAGTCCCTGCTGATCCACCCGACGTACCGGCTGGCGACCCGATCGTCTGCGTCGAGCATCTGTGGCACGTCTATGAAGGTGGCACCCTCGCGCTTCGGGATGCGAACCTGATTGTCCACTCTGGAGAGATGCTGGCGATCGTAGGCCAGAACGGTTCCGGGAAAACCACCCTTCTGAAGCATGTGAACGGACTGCTCCGCCCGACGCGAGGCCGGGTCCTGGTCGAGGGCATCGATACGAATCGCTCGGATCCGAGCACGTTGAGCCGACTCGCCGGCTTGGTCTTCCAGCACCCGGATCGGCAGCTCTTTAAGCTCGGCGTCAAGGACGAGGTGGGGCTCGGCATGAAGCGCCTTGGGCTGCAGCCTGAGGAGCGGGCCCGACGCATCGCGGATATCCTGAAGCTCGTCGGCCTCGAGCACGCCGCCACGTCGGCCTCCTTCGGGCTGAGCCTCGGGGAACGAAAGCGGCTGGCCCTGGCCGCGGCCTTGTCGGCCGACCCGAAGATCATCCTCGTCGACGAGCCGACCACCGGGCAGGACCTGACGATGAAGCTGGAGATCATGGACCTCCTGCGCACGCTGAACGGAAGCGGGAAGACGATCATCCTCGTGACGCACGACATGGACATCGTCGCGAAGTACGCGCGAAGGGTGGTGGTAATGGCCGATGGGAAAGTCCTCCTGGACGGGCCGACCCGGGAGGTCCTTCGACGGCAGGACGTCCTCAGCCGGGCCCATCTCAAACCTCCGCCCGTGGTCGCCCTATCCACCTTGCTCTCGGACGAGACGGGCGTCCGCGCGACTTGGCTCACGACCGAAGAGGCGGTGAACGCCGTTGGTTGATCCCTCCGAGGCGAGCGACCTGCCGGAGGACATCCCGATCCCGAAGACCGTGAGGCCGTTCGAGTTCGCCGAGGGCAACAGCTTCCTGCACCGTCTCAATCCGGTGACGAAGCTCATGATGATCTTTTCCGTGACGGCCTTGGTCATCACGTTCCTCGATCCGCTCGTTGGACTCGCGGTCGCCGTGGCCCTCTACGGGATCGCCCTTGCCGCGAAGGTGCCGCGTCAGCTCATCGTCATCTACAAACGGGTCGTCCTCCTCATGGGCGGGGCCTTCGCAACCCTGTACTTCATCTTCTATACGGTCGGCCCATACATCTTCGAGGGACGCTTCTCCGTCCTGGGACTCGTCTGGGCGGCTTCCGGCCTGTACCGGCTCGCGAACCTGATCGGGATCGTCGCGATTTTCGCCGCCACGACCCTGATGATCGACTTGGCTAATGCCCTCGCGCTCTTGAAAATCCCTCCGCGGATCGCGAGTACCGTGAGCCTCGCCTTCGGGTCCGCGCCGATTTTCGCGACCCAGCTCGGCGAGATCGTGGACGCCTACCAGTCCCGAGGGTTCAAGGTCTTCCACCTTAACCCTTTCCGGCGGATCGGGGCCTTTCTGGCCCTCTTGCCTCCGACGATCTTCGCCACGTTGCGGAGGGCGCAGTGGACGTCCGTGGCCCTGGAGATGAAGGGCTTCACGTACCCAGGAGAGAGGACGTATCGGCACGCGAGCACGCTTGGGCGGGTGGACAAAGGCCTGATCGCGTTTCAGGTCGGCGTGATCGGATTCACCGGCTACGTCTCCACTCTCCACCTGCCGCAGTTCGTCTTCACCCAGCCGCTCTTCGAGCAATTGGCCGGAGTGTCTCCCCTGCATCTCGTCGGCGGGTTCTTCGTGATCGTCGCCTTCGCCCTGTTCAACATCTTCCGTCGGCTCTGAGGGCGCCGTGCCGGGACGACCGTCGCTATTTCGTCGTGTATCGCTCCAACCAGGTCGGTCGAAGGAAGCCGGGCGCGTACCGGTCCAAAAGGGCGACGATGATCACGATCGGGACCGCGTTGAGTAGGGACCAGGGTCCGATGAAGACGATCGTCGAGGGGACGACGAAGCTCGGCGCCGCGAGCTTGGCGAAGTTCGACGCCCAGAGGGCCCAGCTGAACACGTCGTACTGATGGAGCAGGAAGGTCTGCATGAACAGGATAGGATACTTGTAGACCTTCGCCACGTTGTAGTAGAACGGGTACGCGATCGTGATGAGGAGCGTGGAACTCAGCATGAAGTTGAACGTGCCCCACGGGAAGTCATACCAGAGCAGGCCGCCCACGAAGTGCGCGATGAACAGTCCGATCGGACCCGTGCCCATGCCCACGATCTGCGGCATGATGCCCGTGATCGACCAGCTCCCGGGCGGGAAGATGACGATGATCAGCCCGAGCGCATTCCAAGCGAACGTGATGCCGGAAAACGCCGCGATGAGTCCCGCCTCGCGCGATGTGACGGCAGTGATTCGCCGCCCCATTCCCACAGTCACCGTCCCTCCATTGGCCGCCGTGGCGGGTTTCGATTTGACTCGCGGCTCTTCCTTTGGTAGGAACTTGTAAGCCACGTAGGTCGTCACTCCCGTGGTCACCACCGCGACGATCCAGATGACTGGTCCCATGACAAAGGCATAGATTGGCGGGTACGACGAGGCCGAGGCCGTGCCGGCCCATACGCCCAAGACCGCGATGTTGTACACGAAATAGATTCCCAGCAGGATTCCCAGCAACGCC
>DASQXV010000081.1:0-14272 GCA_035639595.1 Thermoplasmata archaeon
GTGCCAGGCCTCGAGCCCGCCGGTCCCCTCAACCTCGAAGGACGGATCGGTGGCCGTTCCGCCGGCCCGCGAATTTGATGTCGGGTCCAGGCGCGCGGCAAGACCCAGGACGATCACGACTCCGACGACCACGAGGACGAAAACCTTTGATCCCCATCCGCTTCGCTCGCAGTTCATCCACTGCCCCTCTCCCGCGCCCGCGTATCCGAGCGTCGATATGACGGCTCAGTTTAGGGTTGCCACGTTATCAATCTTTGAATCCTCCCGAAGCGAACCTGGGCCGCAGAGGATCGGGCCAAGCCGGGCGCACCCCCGATCGATGGGGACGGAAGGTCCGTCCGTGTCCCGAGGACAACGCGACGTGGACTCGTCCACAGGTAGACAAAACCTTTTTCAAGGGGTCCGTCCTCAGGGGCCTCGAGGATGGGACGATGAACCGTACCTTTGCCATCGCCTTCGTGCTGGCCTCGGTCCTCGGAGCCGCCGCGGCCGTGGCCGGACAGCAGGACAAGGTGACGATCTGCCACATCCCGGCGGACAACCCGGATAACGCCCACACGATCACGGTCGGCGCGCCGGCCGTCGACGCCCACATGCAGGAGGGCGACAAGATGGGCGCGTGCCCCGGAGATGCCGCGCACACTCCGGGCGACCAGGGATCCCCTGGATCGGGCGACAAGGGAACGCCCCCGGGCAACACGAACCCGCCGGCGGACCAGAACCCGACGCCGTCCGCGACGGCCGGGACCACGCCGTGGTGGCTGTGGATCCTCCTCGTGGCCATCTTGGGAATCGCCGCGGGAACGGCGGTCGTGATGCGGCAGCGCCACAAGGGGACCCAGTAGCCCTTCTTACGGGGACCGTTCCCGGCGACCGGGGACGGGTTGCCCGGCCCCCGGGTTTGCGAGGCGAGAGTCGGTGCACTGACGTGGGCGTTTGTGAACGCTTCCGCCCACCCGCCGCCCGTGGCTCGGAGCGAACATCCAATTAGGTGAGCTGTCTGAACACCAATCCATGGTCGTCCCGTTCCTCCAGCGCAGTCGGTTCCTCCGGGCCCTCGTGCTGACGACGGGCGTCTTCAGCTTCCTCCTCTGGCTCTACATCGTGCTCCGGATCGTCGTCAACAACATCGACCCACCCGAGCCCTTCCTCCCCGGCATGCGGTCCCCTTCGTTCTTGACGGTGGGCGCGTTCGCCTTCGGTTTGAGCTTCCTGAGCTTGCTCGCCTATCTGTGGCTCTGGGGCAAGTTCGACCGCGCCTCCGGAATCCCGCGAAGCGCAGAGGAGCATCAACCGTAGCCACGGCAGGTCCGCAAGGTCTCAGTTCGCGTGGCTGCGATGGGGAAGTCCCGCTGGGCCCCACCAAAGCCTCGTATCCGGGCTCCATGCCACGCCGTATCTCTTTCTCGCCTCAAATTGTCCGTAGGCCTTTCGGCGGCCCCGGTGAACGTAGGGTTCCCTGTTCCTCAGGAGGGGTCCTCTCGCGAGGACCCGAAGCGCGATGGGGGTTCGAAGTCGCCCGAGGTCGGCCCGGCCTGCGGTCTAGTACGTCGCGACCTCAAGGCCCGGAATGCGCTCGAAATGCTTCACGTTCCGAGTGAGCACGGCGAGGCGCTCCTCAAGGGCCATGCCCGCGATCTGTACATCGACCGGATCTAGCGCCGTCCCCCGGCGAAGGAGCGAGCCCGAGAGGCGGCCCGCCCGCGCGGCGTGGCGGCGTTCGAACGCCAGGACGGTATAGTCGCCGAGGACGGCGTCGATGCGGCGCGCCTCCTCTTCCGGCCGGTCGGCCCGCTCGACCCCCTCCCAGAGCTCGAATACGGCCGGGGTAGGAACCCAGAGGACGACCCCGTCGGACTCGAGTCGCTCCGTCGTTTTCCGGGCGGCCTCGTCCCTGCGAAGCAGATCCACGAGCAGGGTCGTGTCTGCGATCACGAGAGGCCGAGCTCCTTGCGACGTCGCGCAATGCGTTCGCGGCGGTTCGCCTCGATGGCGGTCGCAATGGACTCCGCGGCCTTCCGGTCCACGGCGCCGGCCAAGTCCGTCAGAGACCGGCGACGCGCGAGGCGTCGGACGACGTCGCTGAAGGATTCGCCGGGCCGCTTCGAGGCGAGCAGGACCTCGTACGCGTCCTCTGAGAGCGAGATCGTCCGGCTGGCCATCGAAAGTGTGTATGTGTATTCTGTGTATATAGGCCTTGCGTACCCTGCCCTGACCCGAATGAAGGATCTTCTCCGTGCCCATCCTGGCGAGCGCAGCGGACACGGCGTCGTCGTGCGGCCGCGCCGCAACCGGACCCGGTAGCCTCGTTCCCAGGAGACGCCGCCACGCTTTCGCCCGTGAGGCCAGAGCCTCCAGGATCCCCTTCCCCTGTCGCTCGGGGTCGAGAGCTCGGGGCCCCTCCGCCGCGGCGGCGCGCCCGACATCAGAATCCGACGTGAGGACCGCGCCGACTTTCAGGGAGAGTCCCGAAGCGCGATAGGTTCGAAGTCCCCCCGTTGCGTTTGACTTGCGAAGGAACGCCCGCCGGCATCGACGAAGGGTTGAATGCATCCGAACGGATCTCCCCTCGGGATGCAATGAAATTCGGCTACACCGGCATCGAGGTGAGGGACCTGGACCGTTCGATCGCTTTCTACCGGGACGTCGTCGGAATGGAATTCCTCGGCCGAAAGAAGATCGAGGCGACGGGGGGAGAGGTCGCCGCATTCAAGAGCCCGGGGTCCGAGCACGTCCTCGAGTTGAACTGGTACCCGAAGTCGAGGTACCGAGGGGGGAGCGAGCTGGACCATCTCGCCTTCGAGTGCGAGGACGTGAGGAAGGACGTAGACCGGCTGGTCCGAGCGGGAGCGTCTCTGGCCCGGCCGGTCGAGGTCCGCCCGAAATACATCGTTGGGTTCGTGAAAGATCCGGACGGCGTTTGGCTCGAGTTGTATCAGGAACGAAAGTGAGTTCCGCAGACCTGAGGCGTTGTTCGGTGCACCCAGATCCCGTAGGGCTGCGTCATCGCCGCAACGGTCCCGCGGAATTCCCCGGTCCCGCAGGGGGCGGCGGAGGAGGCGCGCGGGGCCTCGCTTCTCCATTGGGAAAGGCTGGACCCTCACGTGAGTTAGGGCCGGACTTCGGTGCGGGCTGGACGGTGGGACACGCCGTTCCCGGAGACGTGCCCCAAAGGGTCCCCGTCATCGTCCCCTGATTTCCCGTCGCGCCGAGGGCGTTCATCGTGCCGGCCGGAGCCAAACCCGAGGTGACGTCTCCCATGTTCGGACCGGAGGGCATCGTCGCATTCTCATAGGTCACCGTGAGCTTGGGGCGAATGGGGAGGTTGAAGTATTCGCTCGAGAGGTACACCCGCCGGTCCCCGGAATCCCCGGCAAGCAGGATGCCTTCGTTCGGATCTCCCTTCGCCCATCTCTCGGCGATGGGGGTGACGTCGACGAAGACGAATCCTCTTGGTGACGAAGCATTCTGCACGATCGGCAGGAATCGACCGCCCTCGCCCACCGTGCGCGGGGACCCCGGCGACGCGAAGCTGTTCCAGGTTACGGTCGACTCCTCCCAAGGCTCGGACACCTGGTAGAAGTCCTCGTAGGGCCCCTCGTTGTGCACGTACAGCTGGAGGGTCGCATGCACGATCCGCGCGCCCAGGGGCACTTGGCCCGCATTCGGCCCGAACGCCTGCGGGAACTTGATGAGCGCGCGGCACGCGAGCGAGGCGTTGGACCCGAGGCACCCGTGGCCGTCCACCTCAAAGGAATCGTCGGTCCCATTGTTCGTATTCGGGAACGCGGCGGAGATCTGGGCATCGTCCGTCTCGCTGTACAACCCCCCGTCTCCCTTCTGGAAGATCACCACGTGGCGCCTCACCACGGAGAGATCGAAGGGTGTGCTGGCATTCGCCGTCGTACTCTGGACCAATACGGCCACCCGATGCAGACCCTCGGTCGTACCGTTGCTCGTCGCGACGAAGAACACGGACGTGAACGGAACGGTCCCGTCCCACGCGGAGAACCAGCACGACACCTCGGGCGAGCAACCGCTGACGTTCAGCCAGGCGAACGTCCCCGGCGGCCCGAGGACCGTCACGTTGCCCGTGACCGTCCCGCCGGCCGGCTGCGTCTTCGCGGCCCGAGGATCCACGGAAACTTGGAGCTCATTAGCCACCGGCGGGGGGCCGGGCGGGGGGCCCGGCGGCGGATTCGGTTCGGTAGGGGCCTCCACGGTGCCCGCCTGCTTCCCGGCGGATGCGAGCACCAGGGTTGCGAAACCCCCGCCGGCGACCAAGAGAAGGGCCACCAACCACGTCGATGCACGATCGCGAGCCTGGGTCATCCCCCTCCCTCAGAATTTGGGTGGAATCCTCGGGACATGAGCCAAGCGTTTAGGGCTGATTCGGACCTGTTGATTTTGCGTCATGATATCCAATCTCGCGACCTCGCCCCTGAGCGATGCCCGCTCCGGCCGAGACGACGAGTAACTCGAAGGGATCGCAATCCCCTCCCGGCCCGAGGTCCTCGAACTCGCGAGCGGGCCCGGGACGGTTTGTAGACCATAGTCTTTTTGACGCTCCCGATGACATGTCGCGCACGTGACGGTCGCGACGACCAAGATGAGTCGAAAAGGCCAGGGAGCGATCCCGAAGGGGATCCGAGATCAGCTGGGGCTTCCGCCGGGAGACTCCCTGGGTTCGGTGGACGTCCGTGGACGGATCGTGCTCGCCTCGAAGCGAAACGAGGCGCTCCGCCGGGAAATTCAATCAGGTCATGGGCGAATTCGACCGCGTCCTCCGGGACGTCCGCCTCTCCGAGGACGAGATCGTCCGACTCGTCCGCCGCGGACGGCGCTCCCGGTGATTCGATCGCCTAACGCTCCCTCGGAAATCCCAGGTCCCGCAGGGGGCGGCGCAGGAGGCCCAGGAGACTCGGGCGGCGGTGGCGGCGCGGGCGGCTCAGGCGGCTTCCGATCCGGGCCCACCGTCACGTCCGCGGGAGGAGGCACGGGGGGCGGCGCGGGAGGCGTGGGCACCCGCACGCGCATCGCCTTCCGTTTCCCCCGCCAGCCGAGCCCCGCCATGGCGAGTCCGATCCCGAGGAGCAGGAGTCCCCCGAGGAGCCACGCGGGATCGATCCCCAGGAGCCGGATCGTCGTCCGGACCTCCTGGGCGACCGTCTCCGACGTCTGGCCGTGGTCAAACGTCACGTAGTATCGGCCGGACCCGGGTAGGGTCACGTCGAAGGTCCCCGCGGCCATCCCGGTCGCGGAATACAAGGCTTCCGTGGATCCGTTGTTCACGTATTTGGCGTACTGCGTCTCCGTGAGGGCGAACACGTCGACCGTGCCCGTCGTCGCCAGGTACTCGACGTGCAGCGAGCCGCCGCCCAGGACGTCGAACTCGAAGTAGACGTACCACTCCGCGCCCGCGGGGATCGACATCGCGGCCGTGGTCCGCGTCATGAAGGAGTTGACGACGCCCAACGCGCCGAGCCCGGCGAGGACCACTCCCACGATGACCAGGACCAACCATCCGCGCGCCGTCCCAATCCCTCCGACGCCTTTCCTTGCTTTGGTATAAGAGGCGAGGATTTAGTTTCTCAGTTTCGTTGCCATCCCACCCCCGGCGAGATCGCGGGGTCCCCGCCCACTCGGCAATCCTCCCTTGCGAACCGATCGCTTGATCGCGAGAGCCGAGGTAGAGTCTCACGCGCTCTGGGCTACAACCAAGGTTCATATTAGGCCAGGAGTTCATCGCTTCTCGATGGCACCGGCTCGGCGACCCGCCATGGATCTGACCACGCTCCCAGGATTCCAGGACGAGGACCCCGACGCGAGCCTGCGGCACGATGAATACCTCTCCGGTGACAATTCCCCGAGTCGACGACTCGCGCCTCGTGCAGGCCGTTCTACCCATAGTCCCGGTGAGCGACCCCGCAACGACTAGGTATGAATCTATATACTAGATGAACTCATACTTGAGTCGATGCGAGCTCCCCCCATGCCCCCAAAACTGGAACGCAAGGGCCCGACCCTCGAAACGTTGCACATGGTGGAGTCCCTCCTTCGGAAGCACAACGAACCGCTCAGTCTCAACCGAATCAAGGCCCTCCTGCCGCGGAAGATGATGCACGCGGCCCTCCGAGAGGCCATCGACCACTACAAGCGACTCGGGTACGTATCCGAAGGCTCGAAGGGCGTCATGTGGACCTTGAACGTCGATCCAGAGTTCTGGAAGGTCGTGGAGACGTGGGAGGCACGTTGACCTGGCCCGCTTCCGAGCCCGCGCGGTCCGATTGGGCCCGCGGGCGCTCGCCGCCGAGGCGGGGCTTCAACCGAAGCAACGGAAGAAGCTCGAATGGTGGATTGCACGGCTGAAAGAAGACGTCTTCGCGGGAGACCAAATCCCAAAGGATCGAATTCCGCCTCAGCTCGCGACGCGAAGCGGCCTTCCTCCCATCGGGAACGCCTGGCGGTTTGAGCTAGCGTTGGCGTATCGAGGGGTCTACACGATTCAGTCCAGGCCGGGTGTGGGCACGGAAGTCCTGATCCTCGAGATCCTCTCCCACAAGGAATACGATCGCCTATTCGGATATCGATAGTCCCGCTCGCCGTCCGGGAGGTGCGCGAGCGTTCGGTCAGCGCCATTGGCGAGCGGTCCGTCGGCACCATGGCACGTTTGCACTTTGTGACGTTCCGCGATTTGGTAACTGTCCAGTTACTGTCGGATACATATCGGCGGGCGTCCTTACACAGATCAAGCGCCGTTTCTAGGGGAGGAATTGAGATGGGCCGGCTCGCTCCCGCCGTCGTCAGTGGAGCGGTGGTGCTCGCGGCCTTCATCGGCGTGTTGCCCGTCGCCGTCGCCGCGGTTGGGCCTACGGTCCAAGGCCTCTCCGTCGCGGACTGGCTGCGGACGTTCGATGCCGCGGCGGTGGACCTGCCGCAGGATTTCCGGTCCCCGTACGGTCCCATGGCCCTCCAGCCGGATGCGCACGTCGTCGTCATGCTCAAGCTGCCGGGGGATCCGGTCGCGCTCGTCAAGGCGCGGACCCCGGACCTGACGCCGGCCCAGAAGGAGGCGATCCGGGCGGACCTGAGGGCGCGGCAGGACGCCCTGCGGCCGACGATCCAGGCCCTGGGCGGCCGCGTCCTCGGGCAGTACCAGGTCGCCTACAACGGGATGAAGATCGAGATCGCCCGCTCGCGGCTCGTCGACCTGGCCTCCCTCCACGTCGCCGTCGAGGTGTCCCCGGTCCAGGCGTTCCGGCCGGCGAACACGAACGGCGTGCCGCTGATCGGCGCCCCCGCGGTCTGGGGCGGGAGCCCGACCTTCCGCGGCGAAGGGATCAAGATCGCGATCATCGACACGGGGGTCGATTACACGCACGCGGACTTCGGCGGGCCCGGCACGGAGGACGCGTACCTCCGGGCCCACGCGAACGAGACCCTGCCCGCGGATCCAACGATGTTCGGCCCGAACGCGCCGAAGGTCAAGGGAGGGACCGACCTCGTGGGCGACAACTACACGGGAGACAATGCGCCGGCCCCGGATCCGAATCCGTTGGACTGCAACGGCCACGGGTCCCACGTCGCGGGGACGGCCGCGGGCTTCGGGGTCACCGCCGCGGGCGCGACGTACCGGGGCCCGTACGATGCCTCCACCTTCTCCCCTCCGGGCAAGTTCGACGTCGGGCCCGGCGTGGCTCCCCTGGCCGACCTTTACGCGGTCCGGGTCTTCGGGTGCGAGGGCTTCACCCGCCTCACGGTCGACGCGATCGAATGGGCCGTGAACAACAACATGGACGTGATCAACATGTCCCTCGGATCGATCTTCGGGATGAGGGACGACCCGACCGCGGAGGCCTCGGACAACGCCGCGAAGGCCGGGGTCATCGTGGTCGCCTCCGCGGGGAACAGCGGCCCCTCGCCCTACATGACCGGCGCCCCCGCCGCCGCGGACACGGCGATCAGCGTGGCGGCGAGCGACGCGGTCCCCAGCGTCCTCGCGGCGCGGGCGGCCTTGAGCACGGGCTCGACGATCTTCATGCAGAACTCGAACGGCGCGGCCTTCTCGGACGGCACGACCCTGCCGATCAAGGTCCTCCGGAACGCGGACGGGACCGTGAGCCTCGGTTGCCAGCCCTCCGAATACGCGAACGTCACGGGGACGCTGGTCGTCACCCTCCGAGGCACGTGCGCCCGCGTGGCCCGCGCGATCTACGGCGAGAAGGCGGGGGCCGCGGCGGTCGCGATGATCAACACGGCCCCCGGCTATCCGCCGATCGAGGACAAGATCACGCGGAACCCGGACACGGGCGAGCCCTTCACGGTCACGATCCCCTTCTTCGGCGTCCGCGGTTCCGACCGCGGGACGATCGTGGGGGCGGACCGAGGGAACGCGACCCTGACGAACACGGTCCTCGCGAATCCCGGGTTCAAGAGCCTCGCGAGCTTCACCTCAGGCGGGCCGCGGACCGGGGACAGCGTCCTGAAGCCGGACCTCACGGCGCCCGGCGTGAGCGTGCGCTCGACCGCCATGGGCACGGGGAACACGGGCACGCGCCTCTCCGGGACCTCGATGGCGGCGCCCCACGTGTCCGGCGTCGCCGCGCTCGTGCGGCAGGCCCATCCGAACTGGAGCGTCGAGGACGTGAAGGCGGCGATCGTGGACACGGGCAATCCGGACGAGGTCGTCGGATACACGACGCGGCTCGCCGGGACGGGCCTCGTCCAGGCGGTCCCCGCGACGACGACGACCGCGGTCGCGGTGGGCGTCCAGCCTTACTCCAGCCTGAGCTTCGGATTCGCGGAGCTCGGCCGCGACTTCAGCGGGACGCAGGCCCTCCTTGTCCGGAACCACGGCACGACTGCGGTCACCTTCACCCTCTCCTCGGCGGCGAGCCCCGGCTCGGCCCCCCACGCGGTCGGGTTCGGCGAGGCCCGGGTCGTCGTCCCCGCGAACGAGACGGTCGGCGTGAACGTCGTCCTGAACGTCACCGCGGCGACGGTCGGAGACAGCCGCGGCTTCCGGGAGGTCGCGGGCCTCGTCGTCCTGACGCCCGATGCGGGCCAGAACGGCGACGTCGTCCTGCGGGTGCCGTATTACCTCGTCCCGCGGCCCCTCTCGACCGTGGACGGCAAGGCGTCGCCGGGCTTCGGGCCGCGCCAGCCCTTCGGATCCGTCACCCTGACGAACCGGCAGGGCGTGATCCCAGGGAACGCGGACTTCTACGCCTGGGGGCTCCAGGATGCAAAGGAGAACTTGGGCCCGCACGACCTCCGTGCGGTCGGCGTGCAGTCCTTCCCCGCGCCCACCCCGGCGAACCCGGACCGCCGGCTCCTCGTCTTCGCCGTGAACACGTGGGAACACTTCTCCAACGCGGCCTCGAACGAGTTCGACGTCCTCCTCGACGTGAACGGCGATGGCACGGACGACTTCGCGGTGATCGGCTTCGACGTCGGCCGGCTCACGACGGGCAGCTTCGACGGCCGCATGGGATCCTGGGTCCTGAACCTGGCGAAGGGCACCCTCGCGATCGACTTCCTCGCGACCGCGCCGACGGACAGCAGCACGGTCCTCCTGCCCGTGTACAGCACGCGGATCGGCGTGGGCCTGACGAACCCGCGCTTCACGTACCACGCACACAGTTACTCCCTCCTCGGGCTGCCCGATGATTCGGCCCCCGGGACCGCGAAGTTCAACGCGTACACCCCGGCGATCAGCAACGGGGCGTTCGTCACGGTGGCCCCCGGGGCGACAGCCACGGTGCTCGTCCTGATCGACGTCGCGGAGTGGATCGTCACGTCGCCCCTCGGCCTGATGATCGTCGTCCTGGACAATTCCGCGGGCTCGGGGGAGGCCCTCCTCCTGCCCGTCAAATAAGCCAACCGGGCTTCCTTCCCGCCCGCGGCTTGAGCCCGTCCGACCGAAACTATCCTACGTGATATTTCGGCCGGGGGCCTTAAATCCGGCCGTCCGCCCTCGCCTGGGACGTCCATGGGAGCGACGGGCACTTCGGACCTGTTCGAGATGGACTCCCTCCGGGTCGAGATCGAGAAGAAGGCGACCCAAGGTCGGGGCCTGGGGAGGGCCTGGATCCTGTTCCTCGCGATGGGCCTGCCTGCCGCCCTCCTGGCGGCGCTCGGGCCCTTGACGATGGCAGGGATCTACATCGAGCCCCTCCGCCCGCTGTGGCGGCCGTGGCCCCCGGACGTCTTCAAGCCGTTCATCGGCATCGCGGTCTTTGCGGCTACCCTGGCTTACCTCGCGTTCCGGAGCGGACGTCTCGTGGGCCTTCGCACGGGGACCGTGGCGGCCCTCGCGGCCCTGCGCAACGTCCTCGAGCGGCGCGCACCAATGGTGATGGATCCCCCGCCGCCCGCACCGCCCGCGGTCGTCGAGGTCGCCGCCGCGCCGGCGGAGCAGCCGCCGACCCCGCCCCCGCCCCCGCCGGACGAGCCGCCGAAGATCGAGATCACGCCGTGAGGGCACGTCCGCGATACGATCGGAGACGGCACGCCGCGCACCGAATCCATCTCCTTGCGCCAAGACGTTCCGGGCCCTGGGGCTGGGGCGCGGCATCTATGGACGGGTCGAAGGAAGCGGGTCGCGCGTTCCATGGCCCCGGGTCCCTTCGCAGCGTTTCCACAGAGGATGGTGTCCCGGTCCTAGACTCGATCATCGCGGCCGCGTCTTGCCGGGGCGGTCGTCACTTGAGGTGCCGGCGTTCGGGCGATGCGGCGCGCGGTCCACGTCGCATGAGGGCCGCGAGGTCCTCCGAGAGAGTTCGACCTCGGCGCCGCCGGACCAAGGACGATGCGACCGTCGGGACGAGGAGCGCGCCGATCGCCGCGATCGACAGGTCCGGAAGGCTCGGCTCAATCGCCAGGCCGCTCGACGACATCGAGCCCGCGGCCCCGCGGGTGGTGTGGGGTTCCAGGTTGCTCGTGCTCCACGCGAACGGCGAGCTTCCCTCGAACGTCGCACGGAGCTGCTGGGTATCGTGCGCGAACATGAACCGCGTCCCCCCGACCGCGCGGCCGTTCGCGTCCGTCCAATAGTAGCCCGCGTGCCACCAGGCCTGGCCGTCGTAGTCCCGTCCCTCCATGTGGACGAACTGTCCGGCGAGCGGCGTCCACGTGTCCGTCCGGACGAGGACCGCGCTGATGACGACCAGGTCGCCCGGACTCGAGGGGTCGGGGGAATCCGGCTCCATCCACACCGCGGTCCCGATCGTCGAAGGCGGAGAGGCCACGGGGGGCGCCGAGTCCCGGGTCGCATGGGGCTCGAGGTTGCTCACGCTCGGCCCGAACTCCGAGTCTCCGTCGAACGTCGCCCGGAGCCACTGGTTCTCTCCGACGGAGGAGAACACGACGCCGCCCGAGGCCCAGCCATTCGCATCCGTCGGATAGTAGCCGACGTCCCACCAGGTGCTCCCTCCGTCGTCGCTCCCTTGGACGTGGAGGTACTTCCCGGACAAGCCCGTCCAGGTGTCGGACCGGTCGAGGGTCGCACCGAACCTCACGATCTCGCCGGGCCGCGAGGGATCGGGAGAGTCGGGCCCCATCGTGACCGCGGTGGACGTCTGCCCAGAGGGAGGAGGAGGCGGAGGGGGATCAGACGCCTGAGGAGTCGCGGCGGCCTGGTTTGACCAACTCCCTTCCCCCGCATCGTTCTGCGCGCTCACCTGATACCAATACGTCACCCCGTTCGTGACGCCGGTGTCCGAGAACGAGAGCTGGCTTCCGACCGTGGCGTACCGCGACAGCTGGCCCGGGGACGTCCCTCGGTAGATCTGGTAATTCCTGATCGGCGAGCCGCCGTCGCTGTCAGGCGCCTGCCAGGTCAAATCGACACGCCCGTTGCCCGCGGCCGCGTAGAGGTTCTTGGGCGGCCCGAGGGCGGCCGGCGGCGGTGGCGGTGGCGGAGGAGGAGGTGGCGGGGGCGGAGGCGGCGGAGGAGGCGATCCGCCCGTGAAGAATTCCGTCGGAGAGTTCGCGGACCCATCGTTTTGTCCGAGACTCCCGCCACCCCAGACGCTTTCGATGAGTTTGATCAGCGAGTAGTGGGAGTATTCGTTCGCGGACACGATCGATGGGACGATGGGGCCCGCGACGAACAGCGGGATGTAGGGAGGGCCCGTATAGGCCTCGTCCCACCAGATGATGACGGCCGCCCGCTTGCCCGACATCGCACCCAGGAGCGAAGGAAGCCAGCCCTTGAGGTAATTGTCTCCCGAGGACACGGGGCAGGAGTGCATGTTGTTGCAGTCGTTCGGGGTGAGCCAGATGAAGTTCGTGCCGGCGTTGAACGCATTGATGACCGCTTGCCCGGATCCGGATTGCAGGTTCGCACAGCGAGCCTGATTTCCCGTGATCGTGGTGTAGGATAGGAACGGGAAGTGGTCCTCGCCCCGTGGGGGATGGAGGCTGCAACCGAATCCGCCCGCGTCCTCGGCGAAGGCCTTCCAGGTGTGGCCCGAGTTCTCGATGAGGTCGACGAGGGTCGGGTGGTTCAGGTTCGGATGGGCGCCGTCTCCGGAGACGCCGAACGTGTCCCCTCCGAGGACCGCGATGTAATTCGGCTGGCTCGGATTCCGGATGGACCGCCAATGGGTCGCCTTCCCGGGCAACGTGTTCAGGTACGGCGCGGCGCCGCTCTGGTAGACGTCGTAGAGGTTCTTGTTCTCCATCGCCACGACGACGAGCTGGTCGAACGCCGCGGGGGACGCGGCCGATGAGGACGGCTCCCACAGGGTGGGCGCGCCGCTCACGAGGAGCAGGACGGCGATCGAGGTGACGAGGAAAATGTCCTCGAAACGCTTCGCTCGCGGGCTGAGCGATGGGCTCCTGCGGGAGGGCACCTTGCTTCGTCTGGGGGAGGTTCGGCTGTACGTCGGATGGTCACGCTCCCGGACCAACATGACCACCGGTGCTCGGTTGAGGGGCGCACCGATGGATAGTCACGTGCAACGCTGGGCGCCCGTATCGTCACTTTTGATACATGAATGGGTGGTACTCACATCATTTCAACCCTGACTGGATGGTCATCTGTCGGTCACCTCCCGCCAGGTCGCGCACCGGAACGCGTCGGACGGGCGGAGACGAGGCGCTTTCGGATCGTTACCTTGCATGGGAAGGAATGGAGCTGCGGACCGCACCTTTGTCCATTCGCGGCGGATTCGCACGCGGTGTGACGAAACGTATTTGTGGCCCCCCTCATCGTCGGGACGCGGAGGATGGGACCACGAAAGGCACTCTGGCGCTCCTCGTAGCGCTGGCGGCGGTCGTCCTGTTCGCCCCGATCGCGCGGGCGGACGTGTACGACGCGACCCATCCCTACCGGAACGCCGTGAATCCGACGCCCGACGGAACCGCAATCGGGACCGCGGATCATGACGGCGACCACAACGGAAACGACAGCCACGACTGCGACGCGCACGACGAGGACGACAACGGCACCCACGACGGAGAAGCCGAGGACGCGGCCCCCATGGACGTCGAGGCCCTGGCAGCCCATGCGTCGGACGACGGAGGCCATGACGGCGACGGCTGCGACGACGGCGGCTCGAGCGACACGGGCAGCCCACCCGGCGACACGACGTCTCCGCCGCAGAACCCGTCGACCTCCGGGCTGCTGGGAGGCTCCGGCTATTGGCTGTGGGTCCTCCTCGTGGCCATCGTGGCCATCGCCGCGGGCACGGGCGTCGTCCTGCGACGCCGCATGACCCGGAACCGGTAGGCGCACCTTCTTCGGAGGACGCTCGGCTCACGGACCCGGTCCGGGGGGCGGGTGTCCGACTTTTCCTTCTCCTTCGCCAAAGCGGACGCGGAGTGGTGCGATTTCAATTCCCGGTGCACGTGCGAGCGGCGACGCCCGGTCCGGCCTAGAGCGGCAGATCGACCTCGTCCTCGAGGTCCGGGGATGAGTCCGTCAGGTCCCAGTCCGACGGCCTGGAGACGGACCTCCGAGCCCGGCCGCGTCGCCCGCGGGCCGCGGCGCGGTCCATCCGCATCCGGCGGACGAGCAGCCCGGTCACGGAGACCAGGAGGAAGGTCACGGCCACGAGGAGGGTGCCGCCGGGAGGGATCGTGAGAGGAATCGGGATCGTGGGCGTCGTGGGTGCGGGCTCCGTCGGCGCGGGGGCCGCGGGTGCATTCGGGTCGACTCGGAACGTGATCGTCGTCGACGCCACATTCCCCGCGCCGTCGACGGCCCTCACGATGACGCTGTGCGGGCCGACGGTCCACGGACCCGCGATCTGCGGGTCCGAGCCGA